>DATLVT010000767.1:0-3552 GCA_035577105.1 Polyangia bacterium | reverse complement strand
TACCTCCGCCAGGCCGGCGCCGGCATTCTCGACGGCGAGATTCAACTGCAAGGGGGACTCAACAGCGGCGCGGCGGCCATCTCGCGCATCGACGTCACCTGGTCGCGACCGGCCGGCGCGCCCGCGCCGCGGGTGATTCGCTTGCGCAGCGGCGAGGGCGCCGACCGGTCGACCGAAAAACCGGCGGCGGGCCTGACCGTCAGCGCTCCGGGGTTGGCCTTCGCCGACGGCGTCTTGACCTTGCGGCGCCTGTCGCTGCCGGCGCTGGGAGGACGATTGACCGTCGACGGGCAGGTGCGCTTCTGGCAAGGGCGCCCGGCCTCGATGCTGCCGTCGCCGCTGGTCGGCCTCACCCTTCGCGTCGACCGCATCGACGCCGACGCGGTCGGCCTGATGCCGTTGTTCGGTGGCCGCCTGACGATGACCGCGCGGCTGCAGGGTCCCACGGATGCCCTGGACGCGCGGTTGGTGGTCAGTCCCTCGTCGCGGCTGGTGATCCTGGGCGAACCCTATGCGGTGACCGCGCCGGTCGAGCTGCACCTTGCCCACGACGAGCTGGTCATGTCGTCGCTGCCCCTGGTGCAGGTGACGGGCGGCGGCGCCAGTCGCGTCGATCTGCGCGGGCGCATCGGCCTGAACGGACGCGCCGACGTTCGCCTGACCGTGACCGATCGCGATCTGTTCAGCCTGCCCGGCCTGCGCGACGCCGGCCTGCCGATGCGGGGGCGCTTTGACGCCCGCCTGCGCTTGACCGGAAAGGTGACGGACCCCGGGCTGTCGGGCGAGGCGACCATCAAGGACATCTCCGTCGGCAACCAGCGCCTGGGCGGCGGCACGTTGACCCTGGAGGAGGCGGGCCATCGTGGCGCCCGCGTGCGCGGGACGTTGTTCGAGGCGTTCTCCATCGACGGCGTGCTGGCCGATCGGGCGGGCGAACCGTCGCTGAACCTGACCGTGGTCATGCAGCGGGCGGCGCTGGATCCCTTGTTGCCCGCCTTCCCACCGCTGCTGGCCGCCGGCCACGCCACCGCCAGCGGGCGGGTGTCGATGCAGATGCGCGCCGGTTATCCGGCGCTGTTCGACGGTCACTTCACCGACCTCGGCGTCTCCTATGAATTGCATTCGCTGGTGCCGTCGCGTCGCCGGCCGGCCCGCGTCGCCATCCGCAGCGCCGGCCCCGTCGACGTTCACATGAAAGGGTGGGGCACCGAGTTGACCCTGGACGAGGCGGGGTTCGATTTCGGCGCCGGGGAGCTGCGCGCCGCCGGCACGGTCCGGCGTGGCGTGCTGGCGGCGCGGGGGCAGGGACCCATCGACCTTGGCCTGCTGGCGCCGCTCTTCGAAGCGGTCGTCCCCGATCAGCTGGATGGTCTGTCCGGGCTGGCCCGCGCCGACGTGCGGCTGGGCGGCACGCTGGCCAGCCCGCGCGTGCAGGGCCGTCTGATCGTCGATCGTCCCATCGAGGTGGGGCTGCGGGCCCTGCCGGGAGCGCGGCTTCGGCTGTCCAGCGGCACCGTGCTGCTGGAGGATCCAGATGCGTTGCGCCTGGAGGGCGTGGCGGCGACGCTGCGCTATCGCGACAGCGCCAGCCTGACCACGGCCGACGCCACCGTCCGCCTGGATCTGCGCCTGGGGGATCTGCGCCGCGCCGGCGGGCCGTCGCTGACCGGACAGGTCGCCATCCCATCGGGCGAGCTGACCTCCGTCGCGCTGGGCGACACGGTCCGGATTCGGGGCGGGCAGCTCGACGCCGCCGGCCGCCGGCTGGTCATCCGCTCGCTGGATCTGGTCAGTGACCATCACGGCCGGGTGTCCATCGGCGGCGCGGGCACGCCGCCCGCCACCGTCGAGCTGGCATCGACGAATCCGCTGGCCGTCGGCGCCGTCGACGTGAGCGCCCGGGGCCGCGACCTGGCCTACGGTCCGATGGCCGGGCTGAAGATCGATGCCATGGACGTCGACCTGCGTCTGCGCGGCGATCTGCGCCGATCCGTCACCCTGTCCGGTGACGTGGCGCTGGTGGCCGGGCGATACAAGGTCGACGCCGCGGGCGCCAAGCCCGCCGCCCCGCCGCGACCGCCCACCGGCAATCGGCCGCCGGCGCGGGCCAGGCCACCAGGGCTCCTCGATCAGGTTGCCCTCGACGTCCACCTGCGCAGCGACGGCCAGCGCTTCGTCATCCAGCACCGCTTCGTCCCCGACCTGCGCCTGCGCCTGGATCTGCACGCCGGCGGCACGGCGGCCGCGCCCAAGATCAGCGGCGGCGTCGGCGCCACGGACATTTACAGCTGGATCGCCCTGCTGCTGGTGCGTCCGTTCCGCTGACGCAACCTTCACATTATTGGACGGCTTCGATGGGCCGCCTAAAATCGCGGTCATGGCCCACCCGGAACGACGGCGGCACGCCCGCCTCGAGCTGAAATTTCCGGTGCGGCTTCACGTCCCCGGGCAGAAGAAGCCGATCCCCGCCGAGCTGAAGGACATCTCGATGGGCGGCTGCTTCTTCACGGCCCGGGCCCCCTCCGCCGCGCGCGTCACCGTCTCCGTCAGCTTTCGGCGTCAGCCGCCGGTGATCTTCGGCGCAGGGCCGATCGTTCGCCGCACCGGCAACCAGGGCTTTGGCGTGCGCTTCGACGACGCCAGCCAGGACGGCGCCCATTTCATCAGCGCCCTGTCCGCCGTCGATCTCACCTTGCGTCCCAACTTCGCCGAACAGTTCCTGGACCACGAAGTCCATATCGCCTGACCGGCGCGGTCATTCTTACACCGCGTTCTTGCCCCGCCCCATGCCGTAATAGGTGAAGCCGGCGGCGCGCAGCTCGCTGGGGCTCCAGATGTTGCGGCCGTCGAACAGGACCGGATGGCGCAGCAGCGTCTTCAGTCGATCAAAGCTGGGACGGCGGTACTCGTGCCACTCGGTGACCAGGGCCAGGGCGTCGGCCCCTTGCGCGCAGGTATAGTTCGACGTTTCGAACTCCACCCGATCGCCGAAGATCTTGCGCACGCCCGGGATGGCCACCTGATCGGTGGCGCAGACCGAGGCCCCGGCCGCCAGCAGCTGCTCGATCAGGGTCAGCGCCGGTGCCTCGCGGATGTCATCGGTGCCGGGTTTGAACGCCAGTCCCCACACGGCGATGCGCTTGCCGGCCAGCGAGCCGCCAAAGTGGGCGATGATCTTTTCACCCAGCTTGCGCTTCTGGCGTTCATTGACCGCCACCACCGCGTCCAGGATCTCCAGCTTGTATCCGACCTCGCGGCCGGTGCTGACCGCCGCCCGAAGGTCCTTGGGAAAACAGCTTCCGCCAAAGCCCGGTCCCGCGAACAGAAACTTGGGTCCGATGCGGATGTCGCTGCCCATCCCGCGGCGCACCAGCTCGATGTCGGCGCCCAGCAGCTCGCACAGGTTGGCGAGGTCGTTCATGAACGAGATGCGGGTGGCCAGCATGGCGTTGGCGGCGTACTTGGTCAGCTCGGCCGAGCGCCGATCCATCACCAGGATCCGGTCGCTCGAGCGGGTGAAGGGGGCGTAGAGCGCCTCGAGCACCGTGATGG
>DATLVT010000766.1:0-5841 GCA_035577105.1 Polyangia bacterium | reverse complement strand
AGTTCATCTACGCGCTGACCTTCATCTCATCGTCGGAGGTGAAGACCGTCCCGGTGGGCGTGGTGACCGAGCTGGTGGAGGGCGACGTCTACCACTGGGGATCGCTGATGGCCGGCGCGCTGTTCGGGTCGCTGCCGGTGGCGATCTTGTATTCGTTCTTCGTCGAGCATTACGTGGCGGGGATGACCGGGGCGGTGAAGGAGTAGACGAAACCGCCGCCGGCGTCGGTTCCGTCGATTATTATCCGCGGCGTGAACCTGCGATCTGGGGTGGCGGCCGCGGCAGCGCTGGCCGTTGGTTTGGCTGGGGGGCCTGCTCTGGCCGTCGATGCTTTCGAGATCCAGGTCTATGAAGGCGACGCCGACGTCGCTGGGCAGGCCGGGCTGGAGCTGCACAGCAATTACACGGCGTCGGGGCGCAAGGTGGCGGCCTTTGCCGGCGAGGTGGTGCCTGACGGCCTCCTGCGCCTGACGCTGGAGCCGTCCTACGGCGTGACCGGCTGGTGGGAGCTGGGGGCGTATCTGCAGACGGCCACGGCGGTGGGCGATTTCGCCGGGCACTGGGCCGGCTTCAAGCTGCGAACGAAGTTCATCGCCCCGGCGGCGCGCACGGCGCCCCTGGTGATGGGCGTGAATTTCGAGCTGGGGCGGGGGGCGGCCGCCCTGGGGACGGCGGAATGGGACATCGAGGTGCGTCCCATCGTGGCCTACACGTACGGGCGCTGGGCGGTGGCCTTCAACCCGATCATCGGCTGGGCGGTGACCGGCGGCGACCGCCACGCGGCGCCCGATTTCGAGCCGGCCCTGAAGGCGCGCGCCGACGTCGGCCACAAGATCGCGCTCGGGTTTGAGTACTACGCCGGGCTGGGGCGAATCACGTCACCAGCGGCGGTCCACGACCAGGAACACTATCTTTACCTGGCGGGCGATCTGCTGAACGGCCCCATAGAGCTGAACCTGGCCGTCGGCCACGGCTTCACCGACGCGTCCCAGGCCTGGACGGTGAAGGCCATCGTCGGCAAGACGTTCTGATCGTCGGCAAGACGTTCTGATCGTCGGCAAGACATTCTGATCGTCAGCAAGACTATCTGCTCGATTGATTCCACCGGGCACGGGCGCAGGCCCGGACCATCACTGGGGCAGCGCCCAGATCTCCGTCGTGCTGCCAAATCCTCCGTAATCCAGGACCAGCAGCGTGAGCTCGAAGGTCTTCGCGTCGCTGGGAATGAAGCTCATGATGTCCAGGGCCTTCGCGGCGTGGCCGAACGCGGCCGTGTTGGGCACCTGAGGATCGAGGAGCGTTCCGGGGACGGTGGGTGCGGCTCCCTGGGGCAGGGCCTGGCCGGTGGGGACGTAATAGATGCTGGGGTTGTCGTACGAGCAGGTGTACCAGCGCTTGTCCGCCGGCGTCCCGGGCACGCGCCTGAATTCAATGAGGAGACAGTTGTCCCAACCAAGGGGTTTGGTGCCGGCGCTGTCCCCGGCCAGCAACAGCTTCGTGCAGGCGCCGGCGTCGACCAGCGCCCGCGTCTTTCCGATGATCACCAGGGGTCCTCCCGGTGGCAAGCCCGTATGGTAATCGTCGACGACCCCGTTCTGCTGCGCGTAGAAATCGGTCGAGTAGCTGGGGATCTTGCCCATCAACTGGATCGACGGCAGTCCACAGATGGGCAATGGCAGGGCGACGCCAACTTGCAAGCTGCCGACGACGTAACCACTGGTGTGGCCCGCACTGTCCCGCACCGATAAATAGATGGGCACGGTGCCCTGCGGGAAAGACGGCCCCAAAGACAGCTTGCCAAGATCGATCTTGTTTGCGGTCCTGTCGGCCGGCGAGATCGGGCAGCTGTAATACACGCTGGAACCCTGGACCTGCACCAGCAACTCGACGGCGTCGGCCTGCGGATCGCTGAAGGCCAGCGAACCAGTGAGGGGCTGACCCGGGGTTCCGGCGCCCAGGACCAGAGTCGCCACCTGCGGAGCGGCGGTGCTGCCGTCGGAGGCAGGGCGGCTTCCCGTGATCTCGGTGCAGCCGGTCAGAGCCAGGCTGGCCGGCGCGGGGCCGTCGCCATCAGCAGGGGCCTCGGCGTGAGCTTCGGATGGCACGTCCCCCGGGGCGTCGGGTGCCGCTTCGGCCGGGGCGTCGGGTGTCGCTTCGACTGTGACGTCGAGCACGGTTTCGGCTGCGGCGTCGGGCGCCGCGTCGGCTGGCGCGTCGGGAGGGGAATCCGCCGGAGCGTCCGGAGGGATCATGACGTCAGGTGTTACCCCTGCGTCGCCGTCGATCGCGTCAGCGCCCCCGGCCTCCGCGTCGCCGAGGGTGGCGTCGACGACCGCGTCGGCGTCTGTCGAGGCGTCGATCGGCAGGGCCGTCTCGGCCGGCACGTCAGAGTCGGTCCCGACAGTGGTGTCCCCAGACGCCGCATCCGATCGCCCGTCGGGCTCCGCGTCGGGCTTGCTGGATGAAGACGAACCACACGCGCCCAGGGATAAAGAAAGAGCAATTAGAATTGGACCAAAACGCCGCGACATGGGCGGAACATACATCAGTCCATCGGGGCCGGGGAACAGATGTCGACAGTGAGTTTACAATGTAATTTCCAGACGTCTGGACACCAGGCAGGCAGCCACGATAGAAAAACAGGTCCTGGTCAGATATGAAATTTGCGGCGGTTGTTCCGATCGGCCTTGTGTTGGTGTCGGTGTTACCCTGCACGACGGCCCTCGGTCACCAGGCGGCTCCGGATGCTGCCCCGTCGGACAACGCCCAGCGGGCACGGGAGCTGTTTCGCCAGGGCGGAGCGCGATATTACCTGGGCGACTACGAGGGATCTCTGGCGCTGTTCCAGAAGGCGTACGAGCTGTCGTCGGAGGCTCCGCTGCTGTTCAACATCGCCCAGGCCTACCGCCTGGCCGGTCACTGTCAGAAGGCGCTGGAGAACTACCGGCTGTTCGTGAAGCTGGATCCCACCTCGGACCTCCGCCCTGCCGCCGAACAGCGGATCGAGGCGTTATCGGTGACCTGTCAGAAGGAAAATCCGCCCACGGTGGTGCCGACATTGACGGCGCCGCCGCCGACCACTCTGGCCGAACAGGTCCCCGTCAAACCTTTGCAGTCGGACACAGTGTCTGCGCCATCACAATTTTGGACGCGATCAAAATTGAAATGGACCAGCGCCGCCCTGGGCGTTGCCGTCGGTGTGGCCGCCGTCCCTCTGTCACTGTGGAACAACGGTCGTTACGACCAGTGGCAGAAGGAGGATCGGCGGTTATCGATGAATCCACCATCCATGGAAACCGCCGCCGCTTTCGCCGCGCAGCAGGACGCCAACGATACCCGACTGCGATCGATCCAGCGCACCGACCACGGCATTCTGGCGCTGGTCGGCGTCTCGGTGCTGTTCCTGGTCGGCGCTGCCGTGCTGGGGCTGGTTCCCGGTGGGTCCGGAACGCCGGGACCAAACTGAGGAAATGTCGATGAGCAGAATCGAGGGCGCTGGGATGTTGTTGGCTGTCGCCTTGGTGGCGGCGATCACCGTTCCGGCCTGTCACCAGGGCCAGTTCAGGGGGACCGGCACCCCCTGCGCGGGCAACAGCGATTGCGTCGCGGGGTTCATTTGCGTCCAGCAGAAATGCCAGATCGCGGGGCCGGCCCCCATCCAGATGACCCAGGATGGGGGGGACGCGGACAGCGCGCAGGCAATACCGGCAGACGCTGCCGACGCTGACGTCGGCACGGACGTCGACGCTGTCGTCGGCATGGACGTCGACGTCGACGTGAACGTCGATCAGCCCGATGTGTCCACCGATGGTCCGCCAGCGGACCTGGCGGCGGAAGGCGGAGCAGACGCCCCCTTGGACGGAGACGCCTCGGACAGCCCAGGGGTGAAGCCGCCGTACCCTCCTCGACCTTGCGACCTGTCACAACCGTTCCAGCCGCCCATGCTGATCATGGATAATGCGCAAAGCGTTTTCGGTACCCATGACGTGACACCACGGCTGTCCCATGACGAACTGACGCTGTATTTTTCCAGCAACCGCAGTGGATCGTTCGACATCTACTCGGCAACGCGACGCCATCGAACGGATCCGTTCTCCATGCCGATGCTGCTTCCCAATCTGGTTGGCGGCCTCAATCAGGCGCCGACCGTCACGGCCGACGGGTTGACGATGTACTTTGAGAGTTACCGCACCCAGGTATACGCGCTGCAAAAATCCACGCGACCGGATCTGGCCAGCGACTGGTCGGGCCCCACCCAGGTTTACAGCATCAGCGCGCCGGACGCGGACCTTGGCGATGGGGGCCCCTCCGTCTCGCCTGACGGCAAGGTGCTCTACTTCCATTCGGAGCGCTCAGGCAACCTGGACATTTTTCGGACAGAGCTTTCCGGCGCCGGGTTCGGCGCCGCCTTCCCTGTTGCCGGCATCTCCACCACTTTTGACGAGACGCGCCCCGTCTTCTCGGAGGATGAACTGACGCTGTTCTATGCGTCCAACCGTCCCGCAGCCAGCGCCAAAGGCGCCTGGGACATCTGGATGACCAGGCGGAAATCGAAGGACGACGCGTTCGAAGCGCCGGTCAACGTGTCCGAACTGAACACCAACCAGTTCGAAGACCCAGGTTGGTTGTCCGCCGATCAGTGCGATCTTTACTTTGGCCGCGGCGGCGTCGACATGGACAACCGCCTCTACGTGGCCCACCGTCCGCCCAAGCCTGCTGCAGACGGCGGCCTGTGAGGTGACCGGCGGTGACCGCCACGCGGCACCCGATCTCGAGCCGGCCCTGAAGGCGCGTACCGGCGTCGGCCACTGACGAAAGCAAGGCCGCGATCTCGGTCACAGACGCTCGAAAATTCTACGTCGAGCGATCAACCAGCTTCGAAGCCAGGTCCGTAGACAAGCGGGACGGGCCTCTGGCCCGCCGGTCGACCCTTGCCACGACAACAGGCCGAAAGGACACATCATGTTCACACAGCAGTCACTCACTCGTCGGAACGTCACGACCGCATTGCTTGCGGCCGTCCTGCTCGCATGCGGCGCATCCGCCTGCGACTCCCTGGATGACCAGCTCGAAAGCACCAGCGGCTCCCTGTCCAGCAACGACTTCTTTGACGACAGCCGCACCCTCTTCGTCCGCGTGAAGACCTGCGACTGGAGCGCCGTCGCAGCCCACCCAGCGGCGACGTGCTCCGTCGATCCCGGATTCGTGTTGATCGGCGGTGGCGCCGAGGTGGAGGGAAGTTCGCCAAACGCCCTGCTCACGGCCAGCGCTCCCGTCAACCTGAGCACCTGGCTCGCGGCATCCAAGGATCAGCTGGTCTCGTCACCACACCGCGTGCGCGCCTACGCCGTCGGCTTGCAGGTCATCGGGCAGGACGAGGCCACCTTGCGCGCGGCGATGCGATTCACGTCAGCCCAGTCATCACCTGCCGCGCAGCACTCGACGGAGACCGTCCAGCTTCCGATTGGCTTCGTCGCCGTCAGCGGCGGCGCGATCATCGGCTACCACCCGGAGGCTGGCGCCCTGCTCACCGAATCCTTCTCGCCGGATCAAGTCTCCTCGTGGAAGGGTTCCGACAAGGACCACGGCCTCACCGATTTCAAC
Source organism: Polyangia bacterium (assembly GCA_035577105.1). Lineage (GTDB taxonomy): Bacteria > Myxococcota_A > Polyangia > Fen-1088 > Fen-1088 > DATKEU01. The sequence continues at coordinate 237 of DATLVT010000766.1, read as the reverse complement.
AACATCACGGTGACCGCCATCGGTCTTCCTGCCTGCATTTCTGACACGTGCTTCGACATGCGTACGGACAGTGCGTCTCAATTTGTGACCACCGGATTTGCCGCGGCCTCGGTGTCGACTCCACCCGGCTATGTGCCCGCCTCGGTGGGCGGTCAGTCCCAGTACAATGGCAACGGGCGCATGCTGACCAAGCTGATTCCTTTCAACGCCGCGGGTGGAGCGGGGGCGTGGGTTCAG
>DATLVT010000765.1:0-8483 GCA_035577105.1 Polyangia bacterium | reverse complement strand
TAGCGCAGGGGATGACTGCGGGCCTTCACAGCTCGACCATCAGGCCGCCCAGCCAGGTGGTGTCCCCGACGTGAAGCTGGTTGGCGGCGCCCAGACCGTCGATCGCGGCGTGCGTGACCTCCAGAAAAACCGAGGCGTGATTGACGCCGGTCTCCTGATCCATGGCTCGGATCGCCTCCGGATCGATGAAATCCAGCGCCATCGCCACGCCGGCCGAGGCGTGCCATCCCCAGCTTCGCCCGCTCAAGGACGCGGTCTTCGACGTCTCGGAGATCGACCACAGCGCGCAATCGAACCCGGCCTTGGCGTAGGGGACGAAAGGAATGTTCGCCTTCTCCAGCAAAGAGTCAGCTCGGTAGACCAGCGACGCGGCGAGAGGAATCAGCCGCAGCGCGGTCTGGTCGCCCGCGCGCGTTTTCAAGTCGGGTGTCAGCGAATCCGCCGTGGCCCGAAAATAGCCGATGCCCAGGCCCAGCGCCCACGTGCCGCCCGCGTGCGACAGGTGGCGGTCAAGCTCGAGCTGACTCATGAGTCGTCGCTGCGAACCGAAGGTGGTGGCGTAGGGGGGCGTCGTCAGGTTTCTTCCCGCGAACTCGGCGTCGACGTCCGGACGATAAGGACCGAACCGCAACTCAAGATTCCAGCGCCGCGGTGAAGCGGAGCGCAACGGCGGCGGCGCGCGGGCCACGGTGTCGTCCAGATCGAACACGCCGGCCCGGGCACGACCAGCCGTCGCCAGCAGCGCGCCGGCGAAGACGATCGCAGCGGCGGCGCAGCGCCCCGACCGCCAGGGCGCTCGCTGGCCACGCTTGCGACGCCAGCGCCATCCCAGACGACGCACGCGCGGCGAAGGACGGGGCCGGCGGCGCAGCGCCAGGCCTGCCACCACCGCCGCCAGCGCGACGGACAGCGGCGTGGCGCAGCGGTCACCGATGGCGGGCGCCAGCGCGCATCCACCCAGGGCCGCGCCGCCGCTGTCGCGATAAAGGTCCTCAAACCCCACCGTCGGACCGGGTGTGCCCTGGGCGGCGGCTGACGGCGCGCTGGGCGTTCCGTCGCTGCCGACGGCGAGCACCGCCACCTGGTAGGCCCGCCCATTCTCCAGCCCGGCGACGCGCACCGACGATCTCCCGGCCGCAACCAGCGACGAGCACACCGCGGTGTCATCGACAGTGGCGAAGGGCGCCGGCCCCGTCGCGCCATCCGCGCCCGCGTCGGCGGCGGCGCTGGCCTGAGCCCCGGCCGCGTTGACCTCCGGACACGCAGCGAAAGCCGGAGCCGGGGGGGTGGCCACGCCGGGCAAGCACAGCACCTGAAAACCGGAGAGCTTGGCGGCATCACCCTCTCCCTTCCATTTCACCAGCAGGGCGCCATCCGCGCTGGTGGCAGTGATCGCCGAAGGAGCCGCTGGCGGTCTTGCGCCGATGTCCAGGGCCAGCGACGGCACGGCTCCCGAACGCGCGCCAGCGACCCGCAGGATGGCCCACAACCGCGTCGACGTTGTGGGCAGCGACGCGCACGACGTCTGGCCGACACTGGCCGAGAACAGATCGCCGGTCGACAGCGTCTGCCTGGCCGTGCCTGATTGCGCCGTCAGGGTCATCGTGGAACCGATCGGCTTGCACGCCGTCGCCCCCACCGTGTCGCAGTCAGACCCGAGCGCCAGCGTGACGTCGACGGTGGCCACGCCCAGCGTCGCCGCGGCCGCGCTGGTCAAAATAACCGTGGCCAGGACGTTCGTCGGGCAAGCGCACCGGGTGACGTTGAGCAACGTGGCCAGCCCCGCCGCGTCCAGCACCTTCGGTTGCATGGCGTCGTCAAACCGCGACAGCGTCAGCGTGACGTCCGCCGTCGCCAGCGAAGGCCCCGCCCCGCCATCATCCGCCCGCGCTCCCCGCACCTTCAGCGCCAGCAGCGCCGCAAAAAACACGATCAACAACGCAACCCGCAGCAGAGGCCGTCCCGATGAAAACCGCATACCCCGCCTTTGTGCAACGCCAAGGCCAGCCCCCAACGCCCCGCCCGCCGCAGATCTCCCGCCCCCTCCCCTCTCCGTCCTGCCGTTCTGTCAGCGCCTCCACACCCGCGCCTGCCGCATCGACCGCCACGTGAACCCGATCACAGCCCCCGCATTTCCGAACGAATCTGCCGACGCTGATATTCCAGTCCAGGAGGCGCGGCTCCGCCGCGCCGGCTCACCTTGCGAGAAGCGCCGGGGAGAGCCCGCGAGAGGGGCCAGCAGGCCCCTTTCGCGTAGCGAGCGTAGCGAGCGCCGCAGCAGACCCCTTTCGCGCAGCGAGCGCAGTTAGTTCATTTTTCGGTACACACCAACCACCACGCCGATGATGTTGATGCTCTTGAAATCGCGCTTCTTGACCAGGATCGGTTCCATGGCGGCGTTGGCCGGCTGAAAGCGAATGGTGTCGCCTTCCGGGTAATACCGTTTGACCGTGGCCTCGTCGTTGATCATCGCCACCACGGTGTCGCCCCGATTGGCGGCCAGCTGCTTGCGCACAAAGATGTAGTCGCCATCGAAGATGCCGTCCTCGATCATCGATTCGCCCTTGACCCGCAAGGCAAAGACCTCGCGCGTCTGACCGATGAAGAAGCGATCGACATGAACCGTGTCCTGAATGTTCTCCACGGCCAGCAGGGGAACCCCCGCCGCCACCCGCCCCACCAGCGGCACCTCGACGACGTCGGCGCGCTCGTCCTCTCGCTGGCGCGCGCCAGCGGCGCCAGCGCCGATCATCGCCACCGGCCGCAGAGCCCGCGACTTGAGATCCTCACGTTGCAGGAAGCCCTTCTTCTCCAGGGCCCGCAGGTGGTCGTTCACCCCGTTGGTCGAACGAATCCCAAAGTGCAGCCCGATCTCGCGCAACGTCGGCGGATACCCGCGCTCGGTGATCGACTGCGAGATGAAGTTCAGGATCTCCTGCTGGCGGTCCGTCAGAACGCCCCGGGCGTCGTCTCGAACCAAGGTGAGTGATCCCATCTGTTTTTCCTCCGCGAACGCGACCAACGAACGACAGTGAACGACAACCACTGAACAGACGTATGGTACGGAACAAATGTGCCGTGTCAAGTTGATCGGCGGTTTTCGGACTCGAGATCCCTCATACAGCAGGGTGACGCTGCTTCCGCGGGCCGTCCGCGGCTTCCGGCGCCGCCACGGTCAATCGTTACGTCATGGGCGTAGACCCGCCCGAACCTCTCGCGGTATTCAGACAGGCCCTTGGCCGGCGACGATGCTTGTCCCCGTCCTTCCCCCAGGAGATTCATGAAAATCATTTGCGCGCTCGCTCTCGCGATCTTGACCTCTCTCGGGTCGGGGCTCGTCAGCGCCGATGAGCCGGCGTTCGGCGACAGCGGTCACGTGGCGATCTCCGTCGAGCGGTTGTTTGGATATGCCCATCAGTGGTTGAGCGAGGACCTGGGCCCGACCACGTCGAAGGTGTCATCGAACACCTTCTCTTTCCTCGGCGGCGGCGCCGCCGCCCCGTACAGCAGCCCCCGTGTCGGTGGTGACATCTTCGTGGCGCGTAATTTCAGCATCGGGTTCGCCGGGATCGTGCTCCACCGTTCATCAACCCTGACCGCGCCGCAGGGGCAGTCGCTGGATCAATCCATCACCCTCTATCAGCTCGCGCCGCGGGTTGGGTACACGCTGCGCGTGTCGTCTCGGCTGACCTTGTGGCTGCGCGCGGGGCTGGCCTATGACCACAATTCCACCAACTCGGGAGCCGTCACCAGCACCACCAGCCTGACGGCGGTGACCGTGGAGACGCCCCTGGTCGTGCCCCTGGCCGCAAGGGCGGCTCTTCTTGTCGCGCCGTTCGCGGAGTTCGGGATCGACGGATCAATCGCGATCAGCAGCATGCCCGCCGCGATCAACACCACCGCGACGGTGATCGGCGTGCAGCTGGGCTTGCTGGTTTTCCTCTGAGGCGGCAGGTGCCCGCCTGACGTTCAGGTTTTCGCGCCGCGCGGGCTAGCCAGCGCCGGCCCAGTCGGTGCGGGAGCAGATGGCGGCCAGGGAGGCCTCTTCCGGGCTGCCCGGCTCCGGCGCGTGGCCGTACTCCCAGCGAACCTCGGGAGGCAGCGACATCAAGATCGATTCAATGCGCCCGTCGGTGCGCAGACCGAAAACCGTGCCGCGATCGTAAAGCAGGTTGAACTCGACGTAGCGGCCTCTACGCACCAGCTGCCAGCGCCGCTCGCGCTCGCCCCACGGCTCGTGGCGGCGCCGTTCGACGATGGGCAGATAGGCGTCGACGAACGAATCGGCGATGTCGCGGACGAAGGCGAACACGCGTTCCGGATCGCGCTCGACCTGGGAGGGCGCGGCCGCCGCGGGCGCCGCCTGCCCGGCGGTGGCCTCGGCGCCGGCGCCCAGGTAGTCGAAGAAGACGCCGCCCACGCCGCGCGGTTCCTGGCGGTGGGGCAGATAGAAATAGTCGTCGCACCAGCGCTTGAACCGCGGGAAAAATCCGACGTCGTGCCGATCGCAGGCGGCGCGCAGCGTGCGGTGAAAGTGCGTGGCGTCCTCGGCCACGGCGTAATACGGCGTCAGATCGGCGCCCCCGCCGAACCAGGCCACGTCGCCCCGCTGCAGGAAGCGAAAGTTGGCGTGCGTGGTCGGAACGCGCGGGCTTTGCGGATGCAGCACCAGCGACACGCCGGCGGCGCGAAAGGCCGGGCCCTCGCCGGGCAAAGCCTTGGACATCTCGGGGCGCAGCTGCCCGTGCACGTCGGAGAAGTTCACGCCCGCCTTCTCGAACAGCGCGCCCTCGGCCAGCACGCGCGATCGGCCGCCGCCACCGCCCGGGCGCGTCCATTCGTCCTGGCGAAAACTGCCGCCGTCGGCCCGCTCCAGCGCCGCCACGATGCGGTCCTGCAGGCCACGAAAAAAGGCCACCGCCCGTTCGGCCAGCGCCGCGGTCGGCGCGTTGGCCGCCTCTTGATCAACGGTCCCGCTCATGCTTGTCGAGCGGTGCGCGGTTTCAGCGCCGCCAGCTTGTCCTCGACGTCGCGGAACTTGGCGTCGCGGCGGGCCACCTTCTCGTAAAAGTACAGCGCCTCCTGCCGGTCATTGAGACGCTCGAACGCGCCGCCCAGAAGGTAATACAGCTCCGTCGACTCGGCGGCGCTGGCCTGCGGGCAGTTCAAGGCCTCCTTGTACCGCATCACCGCCTCGGTGAACGAGGCCTTCGCCTCCAGACACTCGCCGATCATCGTCAAGGCGAACACCTGCCGGCGCGGATCCTTCCTCAGCTGGCTGAATTCCTCGATGGCCGGATCCCACAGCCCCATGCCTTTGTAGGCGATGCCCAGGTCGGCGTGGGTCGACGGATCCACGATCCCCCCCTCGGCGACGCGCGCCACCGGCCCGCTGTGGTGGCGTCGACCCGAGCCACGATCGTCGATGACGGTCTGGGGCGCGCCGGGGATGGCGCCGGGTGAAAAGAGGACCATGCCCCGCAGCTCGTGCAGCTTGCGATCGATGGCGGGGTGGCTGCCAAACCGCTGCTGCAGGTCCGTGAGCAGGGCGCCCGCCTCGTCCGGCATCGATTGCTCGATGAAGAAATCGACCTGTTCCATCTCCGACAGCAGCTCGGCGTCGTCCGACGGATGGTAGCGCCCGCGGTGAACGTCCGACAGCGGATCGTCCTCGAAGGCCAGCACCTCGGGACCGCCAGCGTCGGGATCGACCTCGATCTCCACCTCGTCGGTCTCGCCCACCACGTCCTCGCTGCCCACCACGGCGTCGAATGACGAGACCTCGCGCTGTCCGTTTCGGGGCCCGCTGTCCTGCGCGGTGATCTCGGCGGGGGCGGAGGCTGCTTCGCCCGGGGCGTGCATCGCCAGGGTGCGCGCTTTCTCCGACGACGGGTCCAGCTCCAGCGCCCGCGCCGCCAGCTTTGCCGAAGCCGCCCGATCGCTGGCGGCCAGGTGCGCGGCCATGTGCAAGAGCTCGGCGGACGCTTCCTGACGACGGCCGACCTGGATCAACACCGAGGCCAGCTTTTCGCGCGCCGCCAGATCGTTCGGTTGCATCTCGAACACGCGACGGAGGTGATCGATGGCCCTGTCGAGCAGGCCGTATTTCACGAACACCTCGGTCTCGGCCATGATGCGCGAGACGTCCGGGTTGGCGGGCGCCGTCCCCCCGGCCGCGGCGCTGCCCCCGATGTCCATCTTGAAACGCCCCTGGCTGGTCAGCCCCAGCGGCGTCGGCAACGATCGTCGCGGCGGCGCGCTGGCCGCCTCCGGCAAGGGCGGCGGCACCCCCGGCACGCCCATGGGCCGCAGCGGCGCCAGTCCCGGCGATGACACCGTCGGCGCCGGGCCCGCACCGGAACGCGATCCCCACCGGCGTAACAACTGCTGGGCGTCGCCGTCGTTGGGCGCCAGCGCCAGCGCTTTTTGCAGGGCGCCGTCGCGATCGATCAGACGACCGGCCTCGTCGTGAATCTGGGCCAGCTCTCTCCACACCGACGCGGCCTTGGCGGCGTCCAGCTGTTCGAAGGCGCGGGCCATCAGCCCGACGTTCCGCGGATCGCGCGGGTCGGCCTTGACGGCGGCCTGCAGCCGGGTCAACGCCTGGCGCGCGTTGTTCTTGCCGATATAGACCTCGGCCAGCTCACGCCCCACCTCGAAGTTCTCCGGCGCAAAGAACAGCAAACGCTCGGCGACGCGAACGTACTCGTCGGTGCGCCCCTGCGCTTTCAGTCGGTTGGCCGCCTGCCCCAGCTCGCGCGCCGCCTCCTCGACGATGCCCGCCTGCGACGCCGCCTCGGCCAGCTTGATGCGGCCCATGACGTTCTCGGGGTTCATCTCGACCACCTGGCGCAAGGCCGCCAGCGCCTCGGCCGGCTTGCCGGCCTTCTGATAGGCCGTGGCCGCCAGATCCAGCTGGGCCTGGGCGTCGGACATCAGGCCCAGTCGCTTGTACGCGTCGGCCAGCTTGGTGTGCCCCTGGACCTGGCCAGGCGACAGCTTCAGCACGTTCTTGTAGACGGCGACCGCCTTCTGAAAGAAACCCTGCTCCGAGTAAAGCTCGCCCGTCTTCAGGTAGATGTCAGTGGCCTCACCGACGGCGCCGCGCTTGGCGTGCAGCTCGGCCATCTTGAGCAAGGTTCGCGTATCTTTGGGATCCTCCTGGACGACCTTGGCGAACTCGGCCAGAGCCTTGTCCAGCTGTCCGCGTTCCAAGAACTTCTGGGCCGCGGCCAGGGATTTGTCTTTCTTGGTGATCACCGGACCACCACCAAGTGTTACCGCGAACGCTGTACGTGTAAAGGTGCGAACGCCTTGGCCTCTTGCTAGAGGCGCTCGACCAGATGGGTGTCCAGACGCCCGGCGATGAAGTCGGCGTTGGCCAAAAGCCGCCGGTGAAAATCGAGGTTTGTCTTACAGCCTTCAACCACGAATTCCGACAGCGCCCGCCGCATCCTGGCCAGGGCGGCCGGGCGGTTCTCGGCGCGCACGATCAGCTTGGCCAGCAGCGAGTCATAGTGCGACGGCACGACGTAGTTGCTGTAGATGTGGGTGTCGACGCGGACGCCCAGACCGCCGGGCAGGTTCAGGGCGGTGATCCGTCCGGGAGAGGGGGCGAAGGTGACGGGGTCCTCGGCGTTGATGCGCAGCTCGATGGCGTGGCCGCGCGGGCGGATGGTGGACGACAGCTTCAGCGATTCGCCGGCGGCCAGGCGCATCTGCTCGCGCACGAGATCGACGCCGAACACCTCTTCGGTGACGGTGTGCTCGACCTGGATGCGGGTGTTCATCTCCATGAAGTAGAACCGCTTGTCCTCGTCCAGCAGAAACTCCAGGGTGCCGACGGTCTTGTAGCCGATGGCTTCGGTGGCCTTGCGTGCCACGCCCAGCAGGTCGGCGCGGCGCGCGTCGTCCAGGGCCACCGACGGAGCCTCCTCGACCAGCTTCTGGTGGCGGCGCTGGATGGAACACTCGCGCTCGCCCAGGGAGATGGCCCGGCTGCCGTCGCCCAGCACCTGCACCTCGACGTGGCGGGGGCGCTCCACGTAACGCTCGATGTAGACGGCCGGGTTGCCGAACCCCGCCTGCGCCTCCGAGCGCGCCGCCGACAGCTGGGCCGACAGGCGGGCGCGATCCTCGACGATCTTCATGCCGCGCCCGCCGCCACCGGCCGAGGCCTTGATGATGACGGGAAAGCCGATGCGCTCGATCGCTTCTTCGGCCTCGGCGTCGGTCTCCAGGACGCCGGTGCCGGGCAGGATGGGCACGCCGGCCTTGCTCATGGCCGCGCGCGCCGAGACCTTGTCGCCCATGAGGCGCATCAGATCAGGCTGCGGACCGATCCAGTGCAGGCCGCAGCGCTGGACGACGTCGGCGAAGTGGGCGTTCTCCGAGAGGAACCCATAGCCGGGGTGGACCGAATCGGCGCCCGAGATCTCGGCGGCGCTGATGATGGCGGGGATCGACAGATAGCTCAGGCGCGC
>DATLVT010000764.1:0-5993 GCA_035577105.1 Polyangia bacterium | reverse complement strand
CAGCGTGGTTGGCATCCTGGTGAGCTGGTAGTGCGGGTTCAGTGCCCGCGTCGGATCTCGGGCGGGTGAAAGCGGATCTCGAAGATGTGCAGCGTGCGATCGTCGCAGGTGATGGCGCCGCTGGTCGGGTCGAAGGTTTTCGGGACCGGGATGCGCTGCTGTTCGTAGACGGCGTGGTAGCCGCGTTCGGCCAGTGTGTCGAGGACCATGTCGATGGCCGTCGCATCCTCGAACAGCACGTCCTCTGTCTTGACCAGACACCGGCCGGCCAGGGCGTGGCGCAGGATGACCGGCACCACCTGGGCGTCAATGAAGGTCGCCACCTGCTTGAACAGCGAGGCGGCGGCGTGCTCGTACGCGTCCAGGCGGCGCACCAGCTCCTGGCGGGCGTACCGGGTGACCTCGGAGACGACGGGGATGCGCTGGATGATGTCGTGGGTGGCCTGTCCCAGCTCCAGCGAGCTCTGGTACTGGAACTCGGCGTTGATGCTCTTTTCGACCTCGGACAGCGGCGCGTCGGCGTTGACGAAGTGATAGTGGAAATGCCGGCGCAGGCTGGTCAGCGCCTCGTAGGTCAGCTCCTTGAACGTCCGGTATCGATTGCGCGCCAGGGTCTCGTCAACGTCGGTGGCCCGCAGTTCCATCAACGCGCCGACGCCGGTCCGGCGCACGCGTTCGTTGTGCGCGGCGATCTCGCGACCGCGCTGCAGCTGCCTGTCCAGCGACGTCTGCTCACCGACGAACAGCACGGTGATCCGGAAGATCGGTCGACGAAAGCGCTTGCCCGTGGGCGTGCCCCAGTACTGGGCGCGCAGCTGCATGATCTGGTCGTGCAGCAGCTTGACCGCCTCGGCCTGGACCTTGGTGCGGGGAAATCCGTCCACCACCACGCCGGTCTGGTAGACCGGCGCCAGCAACCTGCGCAGCAGCGCCTCGATCACCTCCCGATCGCCGACAAATTGCCCGCGATCCTTCAGCGTCCGCATCTCGGCGGTGTCCAGCAGGTCGCTCATCACGATGGGCGGCGCGGTCAGGCCGCGCTCGCGCAGGATGAACGGGGTGTTGGTGCCCTTGCCGGCGCCGGGGGCGCCACCCAGCCACATGATCTCTTTTGGAAAGACCATGTTCTCGGCGCCCAGCTCGTCGACCAGGCGGTTCCAGACCTGACCAAAGATCAGCGGCGCGTCTTTGATCTCCAGTTCGGGGCTGGTGATGCGACCCGTGGTGGCGTCAGCAGGAAGCTTTTGCGGGGGCTTGGATTCGGGCATGAACGCGCGAGGGGGTGAACCGGGCGCCTGTCGACTTTACCACCGAAGACGATGCTACAGTCCGCGGCCTCACAGGAGGCCAGCATGAAGACCTTCCCGGCTGCTTTCGCGTTCACGTTCGCGTGCCTGTTTTCCTTTCTTGCGCAGAGCCAGACGCCCGCACCCAAGGTCGCGCCCGCGCCTCCGGCCGCCGCCCCGGCGCCCGCCGGACCTCCCTACGTTTCGCCCGAGGTGCACGCTGACCGCACGGTGACCTTCCGGATCCAGGCGCCCAAGGCCGCCGAGGTGACGTTCTCGGGAGACTGGATGCCGACCGAGAAGCCCAAGCTGGTCAAAGGCGACAAGGGCATCTGGAGCATCACCCTGGGCCCGCTGCCCCCCGGCGTGTTCATCTATGGATTCAACATCGACGGCGTGGCGATGCCCGACGCCCTGAATCCCGACATCAAGCTGCGCGCGCGGACCGCCGGCAGCATGGTGACCATCCCCGGCGCCGCGCCCGGTTTCTGGGACGCCCGGGACGTTCCCCACGGGGCGGTGGAGATCAACTGGCATCGCTCGGCCGCCCTCGATGCGATGCGCGCCGTCTACGTCTACACGCCGCCCGGGTACGCCAGGGACAAGGGGAAGAAGTACCCGGTCCTGTACCTGCTGCACGGGCGCAACGGCACCGCCGCCGACTGGACCCAGGCTGGCCTTGTCAACTTCATCATGGACAACCTTCTGGCCGAAAAGAAGGTGGTCCCCATGATCGTGGTCATGCCGTGGGCGCACGCGCTGCCGTTCGACGCCTCCACGCCAGACAACAATGACCAGCTGGAGAAATACCTGCTGAAGGACCTGGTCCCGCTGGTGGAGGGCAAGTACCGCGTCCTGACCAACCGGCAGAACCGCGCGCTGGTCGGCCTCTCCATGGGCGGGGCGGCGGCCATCACCACCGGGCTGACCCACCTGGATCTCTTCAGTCAGGTCGCATCGTTCAGCGCCGGCGCGCCTCCCGGCGAGATCGACAAGCGCATCGCCCCCGCCCTGGAAAAGGCCGACGCCACCAACAAGCAGCTCAAGCTGTTCTGGATCGGCTGTGGACGTCAGGACTCGCTGTTCGCGTTCAACGAACAGCTGTCAAAGAGCCTGACCGCTCACCAGGTGAAGCACACCTTCCACGCCAGCGACAACGTCCACAACTGGACCGTCTGGCGGCAATACTTCTTCGAGACGGCGCCGCTGCTGTTTCGCTGAGCGGCGTTCAGTTCAATAAACGGCGAAGGGCGGCACGGCGTACGGCTTGCCGAACGGCACCCCGGCGCGCACGGTCTGCACGGGGCGCAGATACTTTTGACCGTCGCGCGCGTTGTTGCGGGTGTCGACGAAGTGCACGGGGCCTTCGACCAGCTCCAGGATCGACACGTCCCCCGGGGCGCCCGGCTGCAACGTCCCCAGCTTGGCCACGCGCCCGATCACCTTGGCGGGATTCACCGTGGTCATGGCGATGACCTGGTCCAGCGTGAACCCCAAATTCAAGAACTTGCTCATCACCCACGGCAGGTACGGCATGCCCGGCGTGTTGCCGCTGAGCACGTGGATGTCGCTGGAGATCACGTCGGGCGCCAGGCCTTGCTTGATGGCCGGCTCGGCCACCGTGTAATCAAAGCTGCCGCCGCCGTGGCCGACGTCGATGATCACGCCGCGCTTCTTGGCGGCCAGCGCCGCCCCCAGCACCTTGCCGTCCTGGACGATGTTGTTGCCCGCCCCGCTGAAGGCGTGGGTCAACACGTCCCCCGGCCGCAGCAGGTCCAGCAGATCGGCCAGCTGCCCGGGCACGTCGCCGATGTGGCACATCACGCGCCCCTTGGTGCCGGCCCGCTGGGTGGCGGCGATGGCGCGCTTCAGCGGTTCCAGACCGTTGGCGCCGACGATGTTCTTGGTCATCCGCACCTTGGCGCCCAGGGCGACGTCGGGATTCTCGGCGATGGCGCGGGCGGCCGCCTCCACGTCGGCATAGTCGATGTTCAACATCTCGGGGACCGGAAATCCGGCCAGCCCGTGGTTGCAGATGTGCACGAAGGCGAACATGCGCGTGCGCGACTGGGCGATCACGTAACGGCGAAACGCCGCAAAGTTGTTGGCGCCGGCGTCACCGGCGCTGACCATCGTGGTGGTTCCTGTGTGCGGCACCAGCTCGTCGGCGGGGATGCCCAGCGCCGAGCCGTAGGGAAAGACGTGCGTGTGCAGATCGATGAGGCCGGGCGTGACCAGCTTGTCGGCGGCGTCGAGCACTCGGTTGGCGCGCGCGGCGGGAATGTCGGCCTCAAGGGCGGCGATGTGACCGAACCGGATGCCGACGTCACGACGCGCGTTCAGCTTCTGGCTGGGATCGACGACCTTGCCGCCCTTGATCACCAGGTCGAATTTGTCTTCGGGGCGAATCGTCGGCTCGGCCGCCCGCACCCGACGGACCACGCCGGCGGCGCTGGTGGCCGCAGCCAGGCCGGCCCCCTTCAGAAGAATCGTCCGGCGCGATGGTAAGCGCATGAGGCCCTCCCGGACGGGACAGTCTCACGGACGCCGCCGCGCCAGCAAAGATTCCTTTGGCCGCCCCTCACGCTGCTGATAAGGATCGCCTCATGCGCGTCCTGCTGTCGTCCACCCGCGGAGCGGGTCACCTGCAGCCACTGTTGCCATACGCGCAGGCGCTGCGCGCGCACGGGCACCAGGTCCTGGTGGCCGCGCCCGCCGAGGTCGGCGAGACGCTGCGTGATGCAAAGCTGGAACACGCGCCCTTCGGTCATCCGGGGGACGAGACGCTGGCGCCGATCTGGGCGCGATTCCGTCAGGTGCCGGCTGACGAGATCAACGTCATCGCCTTGCGTGACATCTTCGCCGGCGTCAACGCCACGGCCGCGCTGCCCAAGCTGACGGAGACCATCGACGCCTGGCGCCCCGACCTGGTCGTGCGCGAATCGGCGGAGTTCGCCGCGGCGGTGGCCGCCGAGCGCGCCGGAGTTCCCCAGGCCCGCGTGGCGGTGCACATGGTCTCCTTCGAAGACATGTTCCCTCCGCTGATAGCGGAGCCCATGGACAACCTTCGGCGCGGCGTCGGCCTGCCGCCCGATGGGGCGGCCTTCTTGCGCACGGAGCCAGTGTTCTCCGCGTTCCCGGCGTCGCTGGATGATCCACCCGCTCCCGATGCCGGCGCGCCGATGCCGGTGCCGTTTCGCGTGGGCACCCCCGACGAGGCACCGGCCTCGCAGGCCCGGACAACGCCGGTGGCGACACCGCTCTGGGCAGCGGCCGGTGATTCACGGCCGCTGGTGTACGTCACCTTCGGCACCATCGCCGCCAGCTCGCCCGGCTTTCGCGCCATCTATCGGACCGCGCTGGACGCCATCGCCGGCCTGCCGGTGCGCGCGCTGCTGACCACCGGGCGCGGCCTTGACGGTGGAACCTTGGGAACGATCCCCGCCAACGTTCATGTGGAGGAGTGGGTCCCCCAGCGCGACGTCCTGGCGCGCGCCGCGGCCCTGATTTGCCACGCCGGCTCGGGGACGGTGCGGGGGGCGCTGGCCGCCGGCGTCCCCATGGTCGCGGTGCCGCTGTTCGCCGATCAACCGCACAACGCCCGTCGCGTGGCCGCCGTGGGAGCGGGGATCGCCCTGCCCGCGCCGGACGCGGCCGGTTTGCGCGCCGCCCTCCAGCGCGTGCTGGCCGAGGCCGACTACGGCCGCGGCGCCCGCCGGATCGCCGACGAGATCGCCGCCCTGCCCTCGATCGACGCCGCCGTGGCCGCGCTGGTGGCCATCGCCTCCGCCTCTCGCTGAAATTTGCGCTGCCGGGGAACTAGTGGACGCAGCGGCCGTTCCATGGGAAGGCGTGGGCACCGCCAGGCGGGGGACGAGGATGAAGAACGTGAACGCAGTGGCACGCACGCTGGTCGCGATCTTGATCGCGGGTTCCCTGAGCTGCTCCAGTGGAGCGCCGCCACCCGACCTGACGGCGACGATTCGCCAGGCGCTGTCCACCCCTTTGCCGGCCGTGCGCCTCAGCGAGCTGCACTATGACAACGCCGGCGCCGACGTGGGCGAGGCGATCGAGGTCTCCGGACCGGCCGGGACCGACGTCACCGGGTGGCAGGTGGTCCTTTATAACGGGAACGGCGGCGCTTCCTATAACACCCGCCCGTTGAGTGGCACCATCCCCGTCACCTGCGGCGGCCGCGGCGTGCTGGTCCTGACCTATCCCTCGAACGGCATCCAGAACGGCGGGGCCACGGCGACCGGCACCGCGGATGCCGATGGAATGGCGCTGGTCGATGCCGGCGGCACCGTGGTGGAATTCCTCTCCTACGAGGGAACCTTCACCGCCAGCAACGGGCCGGCCGTCGATCTGACATCGGTCGACATCGGCGTGCGCGAGCTGGGCACCGAGGCGGCGGGGCAATCCCTGCAGCGAGACGGCGCCGGCGCCTGGGCGGCTCCGGCGCCCAGCACGTTCGGCGCGTGCAACGACGAGGCCGACCTGCCACCGCCGCCCCCCGAGGTGGCCACCGTGACCATCACGCCGGCCGCTGCATCACCGGCGGTCGGCGGCACGCAGCTGTTCGTGGCCACCGCGTTCGATGCCGCCGGCCAACCCATCGTCCTTCCAGGCTCGTCGTTCACCTGGACCACCAGCGGGCCGTCGGTGGCCACCGTCGACGGCAACGGCCTGTGCACCGCCCTCGCGGCG
>DATLVT010000763.1:0-5221 GCA_035577105.1 Polyangia bacterium | reverse complement strand
GGTCGGCCGCCGCCGCCATGCGCTCTGTCCTTGAAACCGTCAGCCGCGCCTCCCAGGCCGACGTGTCGGTGCTTTTTCGCGGCGAGAGTGGAACGGGCAAGGGCGTCCTCGCCCGCGCCATGCACCTGGAGAGCAAGCGGCGCGACCGTCCGTTCGTCACCGTGAACTGCCCGACGCTGACCGAGGAGCTCCTGGCCAGCGAGCTGTTCGGCCACGCCAAGGGCGCCTTCACCGGCGCGGTCCGCGATCAACCGGGGCGCGTCGAGGTGGCCGAAGGCGGCACGCTGTTCCTGGACGAGATCGGCGATCTGCCGGCCAGCCTGCAGGCCAAGTTGCTGCGCTTTCTGCAAGAGCGGCGCTTTGAACGCGTCGGCGAGACGAGAACGCGCAAGGCCGACGTGCGCGTGGTGGCGGCCACCAACCGCGATCTGGAGGCGGACGTGCGCAGCGGGCGTTTCCGCGAGGACCTGTTCTTTCGCCTGAACGTCATCGACGTGCGCGTTCCGTCGTTGCGCGAACGCCCCGAGGATATTCTGCCGCTGGCCAAGCGGTTCCTGGCCTTCTTTGCCCGCTCGCTGGGGCGCCCGGTGGCGAACCTGTCGGCGGCGGCTGAAAAGATGCTGATGAACTACGCATGGCCCGGCAACGTCCGCGAGCTGCGCAACGCCATCGAGCGGGCCGTGATCCTGTGGCCGTCGCCGATCCTCGAGCCACAGGCTTTTCCCGAGCGCATCGCCGGCACCCGTGATCGCGGTCCGCACGTGGGCGGGAAATTCACCCTGGACGAGCTGGAGCGCGCCCACATCTCGGCCATAGTCGCGCAATCGAAGACGATGGAAGAGGCGGCGGTGATCCTGGGCATCGACGACTCCACGCTGTGGCGGAAGCGAAAGAAGTACGAAGACCAGGACAGAGATCCCCAGCGTCATTGATCATCGCCGGGCGGGTTGCATCTTGCAGGATCGGGGGCGCCCCTCCCTTTAAAATGCAGGGAAAATCGACGTCGACAGACGGTTTTGCCCGGCGAAGAACCATCGCGGGGCTGCCGGCGCTCTCTAAGCCGTCGCGGCGACTGCGGTATTGAGAATTATTGCCCGCGAAACAAATTCCAGGGCAATGACTGTGGGCACCGTCCATGTCCACGCAATTGTCACCAGCAGATGAGGACCCGCCCCACTCCAAGCGAAGCACGATCGAGGGGCCTCTGCCGCCTGGGGCGCTTCCTCCTAGTCTTGCTCTCCCTCCCGAGACCCATTCGCTGATCCAGCGGGTCCGGCGCGTGCTGGTGGGCGGCCCCCGCAACCTCCGCGACGGTCGTCTCTTTCACAGCATCTCGCTGATTCCGTTCCTGGCCTGGGTCGGCCTGGGCGCCGACGGACTGTCGTCGTCGGCGTATGGCCCGGAGGAGGCGTTCAAGACGCTGGGCCAGCACAGCTACCTGGCCGTGGCGCTGGCGCTGATGGCCGGGCTGACGGTCTTCGTCATCTCGGCTGGCTATCGCGGAATCATCGAGGCCTTCCCGCACGGCGGCGGCGGATACGTCGTGGCGTCGAAGCTGCTGGGGCGGTCGGCCGGTGTGGTGTCGGGCAGCGCGCTGCTGGTCGACTATGTCCTGACCATCACGGTGTCGATCGCCGCCGCCGGCGACGTCATCTTCAGCTTTCTGCCGCCGGCCATGGTGGGCCTGAAGATGCCTCTGGAAGTGCTGTTCATCATCGGGCTCACCACGCTGAACATCCGCGGCGTGCGCGAATCGGCGCTGGCGCTGGCGCCCATCTTCATGGTGTTCGTGATCAGTCACGTGGCCGTGATCGTGGGCGGCCTGATCGGCCACGCCGGCCAGATCCCCGCCACCACCCACGCGGTCGCCACCGGCTTCACCGGTGGCTTGAAGACTTTGGGTGTGGGCGGGATGATCCTCATCTTCGTGCACGCTTACTCGCTGGGCGGCGGCACGTACACCGGTATCGAGGCCGTCTCCAACGGCTTGCCGATCATGCGCGAGCCGCGCGTGCAGACCGCGAAACGCACCATGCTGTACATGGCTGTCTCGCTGGCTTTCACCGCGTCGGGCCTGCTGGTCTGTTACCTCCTGTGGGACGTATCGCCGGTGCCTGGCAAGACGCTGAACGCCGTGCTGGTGGAGAAGATGACCGCGCACATTCCGCTGGGGATGCCGCTGGCCATCATCACGCTGTTCTCCGAAGGCATCCTGCTGGTGGTGGCGGCCCAGGCCGGTTTCCTTGACGGTCCGCGCGTCCTGGCCAACATGGCTGTCGATCACTGGGTGCCGCGACGTTTCGCCGCGCTGTCTGATCGCCTCACCACGCAAAACGGCATCGTCCTGATGGGGGCCGCGTCCCTGGCGGCGCTGATGTACACGCACGGTGACGTCGGGAAGATCGTGGTCATGTACAGCATCAACGTCTTCCTGACGTTCTCGTTCTCGCTGTTCGGGATGTCGAAGAAGACCATCTCTGAACGGGCCACGACGCCGCGATGGAAGCGCAAGGCGGCGGTGTTCGTGCTGGGCTTCAGCATGTGCATCACCATCCTGGCCATCACCGTGTTCGAGAAATTCGGCGAAGGCGGCTGGCTGACCCTGCTGGTCACCGCGGGCGTGGTGGCGCTGTGCTTCGTCATTCGCGGCCACTATCGCAAGGTCAAGCTGCGGCTGACGCAGCTTTATCAGGACGTCCGACACATCGACGCCGGGACGCACGCGCCGTTGCCCATCACCGACCTGTCAAAGCCGACCGCCTGCGTGCTGGTCGCCAGCTATGACGGTGTCGGCATCCACACGGTCCTCAATGTGTTCCGGGCCTTTCCCAACCACTTCAAGAACCTGGTCTTCGTGTCGGTCGGCGTGATCGACTCGGGCGGCTTCAAGGGCGCCGACTCCGTCGAGGCCCTGGAGCTGAACACCGAGGCGACGTTGAAAAAGTATTGCTCGCTGGCGACCGAGCTTGAGATCCCGTCGATGTACCGGTTCGCCATCGGGACCGACGCCGTGGCCGAGGCAGAGAAGCTGTGCCGGGAGATCATCGCCGAGTTCCCCGTGGTCACCTTCATCGGCGGCAAGATCGTCTTCGCGCGCGAGAGATGGTTCCAGCGCCTGCTTCACAATGAAACGGCGCTGGCCATCCAGCGGCGGCTCTACTGGCTGGGAGCAACCATGGTGGTGCTCCCAGCCAAAGTCACCTGAGAGGCCGCCGTCAGCAGCGGGTGGGCGCCGTGCAGACCCACTCGTTCAGGGTCTGACTGCAGAAGCACTCGCGGTGGCGGTTGTTGTTGCACGGGAAGGCGCACATGCGCTCTGTCGCCGAGTCGCACTTGTCACCCGTGGACGTGGTGTTTGGACAGACGGCCGCGGCGGCGTCGGTCGTGGACGTGGCGTCGGCGGCACCGGCGTCCGGCGCGCAGGAGACCGGTCCACAGAACAGCGACTTGTTCACGCAGTGACAGACCTCCTGTTCACCACGCAGGCAGCGCGAGGACGCGCAGGAGTAGTCGCCCGTGCAATCCTCGCCGGCCTGACAGATAGGCGGGGCGGTATCAGCGGCAGCGTCGGCCGCCGTCTTTCCGCCGGTGCCAGGGGCGGCGTCCGCCTTGGTGCCACCGCTGCCGCCAGAGCCGGCGTTGCCACCGCTGCCAGCGCCACCAGAGCCGCCGCCGGCCACGTCGTCGGCGACCGTATCGGCGTTTGCGTCGGCGGGGGCGGCGGTGTCGTTCATGCTCGCACTGTCACCCATCATGGTGGTGTCAGAGGCGGCCGCCCCGTCTTTGCCAGAGGATCCACCGCTTCCTGAACCCGGGCTGCCGTTGCCACCGCCACCGCATCCGTACAGGGCCAGCGCCGTCAACTGCAGCAAGCAAGTCAGGCGCATCTGCGAGACGCGCCAAGTTCGCCGAACCATCGGTCACCTCCTTGAGTTGTTCGAGCTCGTCGGTGGAGGTTGAGCAATGCTCATACCGGCACAAAGGCCCGCGCCGTCGGGGGGCAGGGTGGCCCCCTGTCCGAAACGGTACAGACGGCTGCACCCGTTCGTACAGTGACGCGGAGCCGTGCTAGTTTCCGCTGACCATGCCGGAAGAGGACCTTGAGACTGGCGAGCTGAAGGAGAATCTTCATCACGCCGTCGAGCACGGGCGCGGTGGCCCACGCTGGACCCAGTACCTGTCGGTCTCGACCGCCGTGCTGGCCGTGCTGGCCGCCGTGGCGTCGCTGCAGTCCGGGGCGTTTTCAAACAACGCCATCCTGGTCAAGAACGACGGAGTCCTGCAGCAGGCCCGAGCGTCCGATGCCTGGTCGTATTTTCAGGCAAAGGGCACCCGGTCGGCCGTCTTCGCCGCCCAGGCCGAGGCGCTGGCCTCGTCAAACCCGACGGTGGCCGGTCGGCTGCGCCAGGAAGCCGATCGTTACAAGGAAGAACAGAAAGAGATTCAGCAGCAGGCCCGCGAGCTGGAAAAGAAGGTGCAGGAGGATGACGAACGCGCGGAGGCGTTTCTCGAGCGCCATCACCAGTTCGCCCGCGCCGTCACCTTCTCCCAGATTTCGATCGCCCTGGCCGCCATCGCCGCGCTGATGAAGAAGAAGTGGCTGTGGTTTCTGGGCCTGGGCGCCGGCATCACCGGCCTGGTGTTTCTGGGTCGCGGGTTCTGGGGCGGCTAGCGTCGGGCCGGGACCGGCTAGGGCAGCGACGTGGTGTCGACCTCGAGGTAGCGAAGCTCGGTGTTGGTGCCCCGTCCCACCGACGCGACGATGAGCAGGGTGTTCCCGCGCGCCGCCAGCGCCAGCGTGCCGGCGCGCAGCTCGCCGCCGGTGTCGAAGTTCACGCGCAGCGCCTCCGTCGGCGCGGCGGTGTCGATCCGGCTGATCACGACGGTGCCCGTCCCGTGCGAGGCTGTCACCGTCGCCGCGCACATGCACGTCGGCGGCGCTATCCGGGGGGAACCTCCGTCGGAGAGCGGGTCGATGCCGCTGCACAGTGGCCCGGAAGTGATCGGCGGGGACAGCGAATAGGTGCTGGCTCCGTCCGAGGCCAGCCACGCTGCGTAGGTGCGTCCCGCCGCGGTGCGGGCGGCGCCGAAGCCGCCGATCACCCCCTTGATTGAGCTCTGACACGACGTCCGACCGCCGCAGCCGTTCAGGAACGGAGCGGCTTGCACGGGGCAGTCACTGACGGGGGCCACCAGCGCCGACGAAGGCACCACGCGATCG
>DATLVT010000762.1:0-4423 GCA_035577105.1 Polyangia bacterium | reverse complement strand
CACGTATAGCTGAGCTTCCGGTGCGCCTCGATCTCCAGCAGCCGGCAATTCACGGTGCCGTCCCACCCCGGCATGGGCGGCCTCTTGAAGGCGAAGGCCGCCCCCGGGGCCAGCTTGAGATCGACGACGGGCAGCAGCCACTCTGCCAGCAGCGCGGGATCGGTCAGCGCGCGCCAGATCTTCTCCGGCGAATGCTGCAGCTCGAATTCGAACGAGAGCGAATCCGTTTGCGCCTTGGCGGTCTTGTCGGTGAAGCTCATTCGTCATTCGTCCATTTTCTTGAGCAGTCGGTCCAGTCGATCGACGTGCTCGGTCCAGAAGGCGCGGTAGTGCGCGATCCAGTCGATGAGCGGCTTTATTCCGCGCGGCTGTACCCGGTAGTAGACGCAGCGTCCTTCGCGGCGGGCGTTCACCAGCCCGGCGTCTTTCAAGGTGGCCAGATGCTGCGAGACCGCCGGCTGCGAGATGTCGAAGCGCGCGGTCAGCTCCTTGACCGCCGCCTCGCCGCGCGTCAGCGACTCGAAGATCGCGCGGCGGCTGGGGTCCGCCAGCGCCTGGAAGATCTTGTCTTCGGCCGCCGCCACGCTCTGCATTCCTTATGCATAAGCGTGTGCTTATTGATTGTCAAGGGCGCGACAACGAGATCAGTGGCGCCCCTCAACGTCGGCGTCAGTAGCGGCCCACCTCGACATAGCGCTTCTGTTCGTCGCTCCAGCAGAACTGGGCCGCGCCCTGGGCGCCGTCCGGCGTGATGTCGATGACCACGTACTCGACGGGGTAGGTGGGCTCGCCGTCCAGCTGGGCGGCCGCCTGATCGGTGTCGCTGAAGTAGGCGCCCACGTCGACGTGCGAGTGATAGACGATCTTGGCCGGGGTGGCGCCGCGCAGGCTTTTTTGCAGGCGGAACAGCTCGGGCGCGTCCAGGTTGTACGCCGTGCGCGCGTCGCGCGGGTTGCGGACCGGATCCTCGGCGTGCAGGCGATCCTGAATGTTGGCGCAGGCGATCGGATAATCGGCGACGGCCGTTTCCTTGGGGCCATAGACGATCCCGCAGCATTCTTTCGGATAGTCGCGGCGGGCGTGTTCGTACATGGCCGCCAGCGCGTCGTCGCTCAGCACGGGATGGGGCGGCGTGGGCTTGGTGGGCATCGTCATCGGCGGTTTGGTCAGGGGCGCGGCGTCTGCTTGTCGACGGGCGCTTCGAAATAGCGATCGGCGCGATCGGGAAACAGCGTCACCACCACGCCCGGCTGTCCGGCCGCGTGCAGGCGCCTGGCGATGCGCAGCGCGCCGGCCAGGGCTGCCCCCGACGAGTGCCCGACCAGCAGGCCCTCTTCCTTGGCCAGGCGCTCTGAAACGGCCCAGGCCTCGTCGGTGTCCATGGGGATGACCCCGTCCAGCTCCTCGGGATGATAGATGGGCGGCACCAGCGAGCTGGCCATGTGCTTGAGGCCTTCCAGGCCGTGCAGGGCGTCGTCCGGTTCCACCGCCCAGACCTCGATGTCGCGCCGATATTCTTTCAGACGCCGGCCGGTGCCCATCACCGTGCCGCTGGTGCCGATGCCGGTGACGAAATGGGTGACGCGCCCGTCGGTCTGCTCCCAGATCTCCCGGCCGGTGGTGTTGTAATGGGCCAGCGGGTTCGACGCGTTGGAATACTGGTCGGGGTAAAAGTACGCGCCCGGGTTGTCAGTCACCATCTGGCGGCAGAGGCGAATGGCGCCGTCGGAGCCCTCCATCGGATCGGAGAAGACCAGCTTGGTGCCGAACGCCTCGGTGATCTTGCGCCGGGCCCACGACACGTTGCCGGGCATCACCAGCGTGACCGGGTAACCCATGGCCCCGCCGATCAGCGCATAGGCGACGCCGGTGTTGCCGCTGGTGGAGTCGATGATGGTCTGTCCGGGTTTGAGGAGGCCGGTGCGGATGGCGTCGCGGATCATCTGATAGGCGGCGCGATCCTTGACCGACCCGCCCGGGTTCAGGAACTCGCACTTGGCCCAGATCTCCACGCCCGGCGTGGCGTTGTCGAAGGCGCGCAGGCGGACGATGGGCGTGTCGCCGATGAGGTCGGTGATGCGCTCGGCGACGCGCAGGCGGGCGCGGCGCAGCGTCTCCATCTGCATGACCTGCTCGGCGGCCGAGCGAATGACGTCGACGGCGCGGTTCATGATCGTGGGGCCGTCACGAAAAAGACATCTCGCTGCCGTGTCCGCCACAGGCAAAACAGGCGGGCGACCAGGGGATCTCTTGCACGCGCGGCGGACGGCCGTCGAGGGGCAGGCTGAGATGGCGGGCCGGCGCTTCGCCGCCGTTGCCCAGCAGGTTGTGAATGACTTCAGTGGCCGCCAGCGTCGCGGCGACCACCGCGGCGGCGCCGTCGCTGGCCGGAGCCGCGGCCTGCGCCGGCACATCCAGCGGCGCGTGCGAACAGGGCCCGTTGCGCCGGAACGAGACCAGCTCGACGGTCTCGTCGCGGCCGCGCACGGCGACGACCGGAACGCCGCGCCGGATCGCCGCGCGCAGCATCGCATCGTCGTCGAACCCGGAACGCAACACGCCGGTCACGCCTTCCAGCGATTCCACCCATGCCGCGCCGTCGACGGGGATCGCCTGATGGTCGACGACCACGTCGGGGTTCGACGCGCGCAGGGTGGCGTCCCAGCCGGGGGGACCACCGACCAGCCGCAGCCGGCCAATCCCGGCCGCCGCCAGATATCGCGCGCCCAGCTCGGCCGTCAGATCGCCACCGACCACCGCCACGCGGGCAGCGCCCAGGCGCGCTTGCCCGTCGACGCCGATCTCCGGCAAGGCGATCTGGCGCGCAAGGCGCTGGACGGCGGCTGCATTCATGCGCGCGACGCCGTCGTCCTAGTGGCCGCCGGCGATGGCCGGGACGATGGAGATCTCGTCGCTGTCCTTGACCGGCGTGTCCAGGTTCTTCAGGAAGCGAATGTCCTCGTCGTTGGCGAAGATGTTCACGAACCGCCGCACCTGACCGCTGTCGTCGCAGATGCGTTCCTTGATGCCCGGGTACTGCGTCTCCAGGCTGGCGATGAGAGCGCCGATGGTGCCGCCCTGGGCGGTGACCTCTTCTTTACCCTGCGTCAGCTTGCGCAGCGGGGTGGGGATCCTGATCGTGGGCATGTCCGTCTTCCTCCGATTTCCGGTTACGACTTCAGTTTGGATTGGGCTTCATCAAAATCGGACAGCCGCGGTCCGATCTGCACCGGGTCGGGAAGCTGGCCGACCAGCGGATCTTGCGTCTTCATGCCGTTGCCGGTCACGCAAACAACGATCGGTCCGTCGTCGCGGCCAATCTTGCCTTCGTTGATCAGGCGGATGGTGGCGCCCAGCGTGACGCCGCCGGCGGTCTCGGCGAAGATCCCCTCGGTCTCGGCCAGCAGTCGCATGGCCGCGATGATCTCCGGGTCTTCTGGTTTCGCCGCCCAGCCGCCCGAACCGATGATGGTCTGGCGCGCGTAGAACCCGTCGGCCGGGTTCCCGATGGCCAGCGATTTGGCGATGCTGGTCGGCGTCTTCACCGGGCGGATCTGCTCGCGGTTCTCCAGGACCATGTCGACGATGGGCGAGCAGCCGGCCGCCTGCGCGCCGTGAATGCGCGCCTTGCGGGACCCGGGCGACAGCAGGCCCAGTTTCTCCAGCTCGTTGAACGCCTTGCCGATCTTGGTGACCAGGGCGCCGCCCGCCATCGGCACCACCACGTGGGCCGGCGTCTTCCAGCCCAGCTGCTCGGCGATCTCGAAGCCATAGCTCTTCGAGCCCTCGCCATAGAACGGGCGCAGATTGACGTTGACGAAGCCCCAGCCGTACTTGCCGGCGATCTCCGAGCACAGCCGGTTGACGTCGTCGTACGTCCCCTTCACGGCGAAGACGCGCGCGCCGTAGACGATCGTCCCCAGCACCTTGGCCGGCTCCAGGTCGTACGGGATCAAGATGACCGCCGGCATTCCTGCGGCCGCCGCCTGCGCCGCGGTGGCGTTGGCCAGGTTCCCCGTCGACGCGCAGGCCACGGTCTCCAGGCCGAACTCGCGCGCCTTGGAGACGGCGACCGACACCACGCGATCCTTGAAGGACAGCGTCGGGTAATTGACGGCGTCGTTCTTCACCCACAGCTCACGCACGCCCAGCTTCTTGGCCAGGCGATCGGCGCGCAGCAGCGGCGTCATTCCGGTGGCCAGGCCGACGGCGGGCGGACCGTCCAGCGGCAGCAGCTCGGCATAGCGCCACATGGTGGCCGGCCGTGATTCGATCTTGGCCCTGGTCAGCGCCTTGCCGATGGCCGCGTAGTCGTAGGTGAGCTCGAGCGGCCCGAAGCACAGCTCGCACACATGCAGGGCCTGCTTGGGGTAGGTGTGGCCGCACTCGCGGCAGGCCAGGCCCAGGACGAAGCTGGTCGGCT
>DATLVT010000761.1:0-4783 GCA_035577105.1 Polyangia bacterium | reverse complement strand
GTCGAGACCGGCTCCGTCGGTGCCTTGTTTGGCCCGCAGCCCGCCATCAGAACGCCCGCCACCGCCATCCCCCACCACCGTCGATCCCTGCTGAATGTGTTGTCCATGGACTGTCCTTTCCCGTTGTGTTCCGGCAGCCGCGATCGCGATCGCGGCCAGACGCGCGCCCTGGGCGGCGCGGCTGTCACGCACAACAGAACGGGAGGACCAATTGTTCTTCCATCGCGGGGGCCAGGAACCCTTTGAGGTTCTTGGTCAGGCGGTCCGACCCGTGAGATGATCCGGCCGGCATTTAACTTTTTTCGGGGGTCATTCATGGTCAAGGGAATCGGAATGTCGGGGGTGCTGGTGGTCCTGGTGGCGATGGGGTGCGGCAGCAGTTCGACCAGCGGAGGCGGTGGCGGTTCGTTCAACACCTCCGTCAGCGGTAACAAGTCGCTGTCGTCGCTGAGCGACGCCGACAAGGCCCAGCTGTGCAAGGACGTGGACACGTTCTTGAAGACGCCGACTGTCGTCGCGGCCCAGTGCAAGCTGGCCGGTTTTCTGGCCGCCGCGCTGATCGTCGGGTTCGATCAGAACGCCACGGACGCCATGCTGAAGACGACCTGCTCTCAGGCGGTCGTCGCCTGCACGTCCGGCGGAGGGGACGCCAGCAGCGGCGACAGCATGAACATGTGCACCACCGACAAGTTCCCGGCCACCTGCACCGCCACCGTCGCCGAGCTGTCGGCGTGCATCCAGGACTTTCCGAAGCTGTCGGACAACGTTCCGGACTGCAACTCGATCACCCGCGCTTCGCTGAGCGCCGACGGCGGCGGCGGACCCACCGGGATGCCCGCCACCACCGCGTGCGACACGCTGTCCACCAAGTGTCCGGGGATCTTCGACCAGCAGAACCGACCGTGACCCCTTGGCACCCGCCGCGAGTGGCGTAGATTGTCGCCATGTCGAACCAGAAGCAGTCGAAAGCTGTCCACCCATCGGGGTTGACCCCGGCGCAGCTGGAGCAGCTTCGCGCCGCCCTGATTCATGCGCGGGCAGAGTCAACCGCACTGCTGAAGGAGGAAGAGGCGACGGCGCGATCCGCGGAGCCTCTGACGGAACCGATGGACGCCGCGGAGCTGACGCGCGAGCAGGGTGACGCCGCCGTGCTGGCCGATCGGGCACGGGCGCGCCTGCGCGACATCACCGCCGCGCTGGAGAAGCTGGAGACCAACCCCGGCCGCTATGGCCTCAGCGAGCGGTCGGGGGCGCCCATCGGCTTCGAACGGCTGAAGGCCATCCCCTGGGCGCGGCTGGCCGTCGACGAGGAATAACCACCGCCTGGCGCCGCGCGTCTTCCTGGCGTGGGACGCCGGCCGATCCTGGTTGAATCGGACTTCGTCTGCGCTCATTGTGGCGTGACCATGAAAGATCGCATCGACGTGATCGCTGACCTCCTCATGAGCGCTGCCTACGCCGACGGACGGTTGGTCGGCGAAGAGAAGCTGGCCATCGCCAAGCTGCTCCGCGACATCCTGGGGGTGGCCAAGCTGCCCATGGATCTGGAGTTCCGCCTGCAGGAGTTTTCCAACGACACCTTCGACATCGAAAAGGCGGCCGCCGAGTTCGTCGTCGAACCGCCTGGGACCAAGCGGGCGCTGTTGCAGCTGGTGGCGGCCGTGCACGCCTCCGACGCGGAACACGACTTTGACGAAGATGCCCACCTGCGTCGCCTGGCCAGTGCGATTGGCCTCCCCGAGAAAGACTACGCCGACATGGTGATCGACATTCTCGAGGAGGCGGACCTGGCCGAGGATCTGGCCATGGTTCGCGGCGCCAGGGTCTAGTCGCCGTTCGCGAAACAGCATCACGTTCGGACGGCGGTCCGCGCCGGCCGCTGGGATGCTCGTTCTCCCCCAGAGTGCACCGCTGACGGTCACTGTCACTGTGGCAGCGGCCCGACCTCGTTGACCGGCTGGACCAATGTTCGTTGGCGGAACGGACACTGTCCGCCGCGCGCGAGCGTAATATCCAGTCGAGAATTAATTTTCGACCGGGCCGGAACGCCGACACCCATATTGACGACCAATGAGTTTGTTTGTTCACGCCAGGAGAAGCGCGCAATTTGTGCTGACTGTTGCCCTGGCATCCATGGGTTGCCGGTCGCCTGAAACCTTTCGCATCGGCGATCTGGACGGTGGCCCGGGCGGCCCTGTCAACGGCAGCGGTGGTTTTGCCGTCGGCGATCTCGACGCCGCGCCAGGATTCGACGGTCCCGGCGCGGGCGGAACGGGCGGTGACCCAGGAGCGGGCGGCGACCCAGGATCGGGCGGCCTCCCGGGCTCCGGCGGCGCGGGCACGGGCGGGGTGGGCACGGGCGGCGCCGGAACGGGCGGGGCAGGAACCGGCGGCGCGGGAACCGGCGGTACCAAACCGCCCATCGATGCAGCGATGGGCGGCACGCCCGGCAGCGGCGGGGCAGGTGCCGACGTTGCCGTGGCCGTTGATCTGGCCGCCGAGACAGCACCAAGGGATGTTGCCACCGACGCGGTCGACGCCGGCGATCCGGCCGAACGCAACCTGGTCGGCTACTGGAAATTCGACGAGGGCAGCGGGACCACCCTGCGTGACAGTTCGGGCAAGGGCAACGGCGCCACCATCGCCAGCGCCGTCAACTGGATCAGCGCAGCCGCCAGCCTGCCGTCCCTGAAGTTCACCAATGCCGCCGCCATCAACTTCAACGGCACCGGCCATGCCGCGGTCGGGACACCGACCCTGCCGGCGACCAATGCGGTCCAGTCCATCACCTTCTGGTTGAACCTGAAATCAACGGCCGGCGAGCAGTACATCGTCTGTCTGTGGAATCAATCCCAGAACGCCATCTCGCTGGGGATCCGGCTGGGTCAACTGACGGCCTGGAAATGGGGTCCGAACAATCTGGTGGCCATGGCGCCGCCGTCGCTCAATTCGTGGCACCACGTCGCCTATACCTTTGACGGGACCACCCACAGACTGTACCTGGATGGCGGCACGCCGGTGACCAGCACGATCGCTCCCAACGACGCCGTCGTGACGCGCGCGGAGATCTCCGCCTACAATGGCGGCGGTTTTCTGAACGGCCAGATGGACGACCTGCGCATCTATAATGTGGCTCTGACTGCAACGCAGATAGGTAATCTGGCGGCCGGGGCGTTCGCGGCGACCGGGCCGTAGTATCATCCGGTCTCGACGACCCCATCCTCAAGGAGCGCTGCCATGAGTGTCCTGCGCGCGCGCGTCGTGTTGCTTGTCGTTTTGCTCGGATGCAGCAAAGGTGGCGCGGTGGTCTCGCCGGCTCCCACCGGTACAGGGGGGGATGCGGGCGCCGCTGGCGGCGCCTCCGGCAGCGGTGGAAGCGCAAACGCGGACGCAGCCGCCGCCCCGGACCCAGCTGCCATGGTCGACGCGGCGAAAGACACGGCGCCGATCGACGTTCCCTCCTTCGACGGCGGCGAACCGGTTCGCCGCGACGCTGGCAACGCGGGCCTCGGCGACAGCGCGTCGCCCGCCGGCGAGCCAAAGCGCGAAGCCTTCCTGTCCCAGCTGCGCAAGCTGGTGAACCCGATGCCGCCGCTGGCGCCGATGCTGATGACGGCGACGAACAGCAATGGCGTGACTGTGCAGGATTTCAGTTTTGCATCGACGCCGACCTGGCGCGTGCCGGGGACGCTGCGCCGACCAACCGCCGCCAGCGGACGGCTGCCGGTGGCCATCGTCCTGCACGAGACCGGCGCCGACCGCACCAGCGGCAACGTCGTCGGGATCGCCAACGCCCTGGTGGCGCGCGGCTTCCTGGCGGTGGCCATCACCGGCCGCTACTGCGTGGGGGGCGGGACCGCGGCTTACGTCCAGGCGATGAAGGACGCCTACGCCAACCCGGGGCGCGACTACCCGTTCCTGTATGACACCGCCTGGGACACCATGCGCCTCATCGATTATCTGGTCACGCGCGACGACGTCGATCCGGCGCGCATCGGCCTCACCGGTGTTTCGAAGGGCGGCATGGAGACCACGCTGGTGGCGGCCGCCGATCCGCGGGTGGCGGCGGCGGCGCCGATCATCGGCGTGCAAAGCTTCAAGTGGGGGCTGGAGAACAACGCTTTCCAGGCCCGCTCGCTGTCGCTGGAGGGGGCCGTCCCCGATCCGAACAACGCCGCGTCGGTGCGGATGTTCTACGATCGCGTGGCGCCGGGCCTGGTCGATCAATTCGATGGCCCCGACATGCTGCCCCTGGTGGCACCACGTGCCCTGATCGTCATCGCTGGATTGCAAGACCCGCGCAACCCGCTGGGCGGATTGACCGTGACCATGAACGCGGCGATGGCGGCTTACGCCCGCGCCGGCGCCGCCGACAAGCTGAAGCTGTTCACCGCAGACGTCGGCCACGACGGCGGCTATGCCCCGTTTCATCAGGCGGCGGTCGACTGGCTGGATCGCTGGCTTGGCAAGGCAGCGGGGCCGTAGACCGGTCATCGGCGCGCGCGGCTTGTTGTGGTGGGAGCGTCAGCGAGCCGGCGCGGTGGCGACCCTCGCGCCTGATGGTGGTGCCACGACCGTCGCGTGCCACAGCAGCTCGAAGCTGCCGTGATTTTCCGTGACCAGGCAAGCAACCTCGCCGGCGTTCAGGCTGAGGACGACGCGCCGATCAGCGGCGACCTTGTTGCGGGCCAGCGCTTCATCGATGCGCTCACGCTGGTTGCAATCCTGATCCGTGCCGGTGACCGCGGGGGCCGCGTACAGCGGCACGGATCAGGATTGCAAC
>DATLVT010000760.1:0-11227 GCA_035577105.1 Polyangia bacterium | reverse complement strand
GTGACGATGCCGCGCGCGACGTCGTCGATCCCGAAGGCGCCCTCGGCGTGGCGCAGCTCTGACTGAAAGGCGATCTGCAACAAAAGATCGCCCAGCTCTTCGCGGTGGTCGTCGACGCTGCCGGCGGCGATGGCGTCGACGACCTCGTAGGTCTCCTCGACCAGATAGGGGACCAGCGTGGCCAGGGTCTGCTCGCGATCCCAGGGGCAGCCGCCCGGGGCCAGCAGGCGCTGCATCAGTCCGACCAGCTTGATCACCTCGGCGCCGGTTTGTTTGCCGGGCAGCGGCGTCAGGTCGGGCAGGGAAGCGGTGGTCGGCGTGGGCGGCGTGGACACGGCGGCAGTCTACACGTTGAACCAGCGGTGCCTGCGTGCTATCTCCACAACAGAGTCGCGCATTTGGGCATCGACAAATCCAGCATGGCCGGCCCGGCAGGTCAGCGAGCCGATCAGGACGAGACGACGGCGGTCGATCTCGTCACCGATCGGATGGTCCTGGATGACAACGGCGTGGCCCTGTCGCTGTACGGCGAGCGCAACGCCAACCTGAAGCTGATCGAGCGCCAGACCGGCGTCCAGGTGCACAGCCGCGGCAACGAGCTGACCATGGTCGGCCCGGGCGACAGCGTCGCCGTCGCCCGCCGGCTGATCGAACAGCTGTATTCCATGGCCCGCAGCGGGTCGCCCATCAGCCCCGAAGACATCGGTCGCGCCGCCATCGCCTTGCGCGCCGACGCCGGCGTCGATCTGCGTGACGTCTTCACCGACACCATCCTGGTCGCCGGCCGCGCGCGCCCGATCGCCCCCAAGGGGCTGGCCCAGAAACGATACGTCGACGCCATCCGCGAGTTCGACATCGTCTTTGGCATCGGTCCGGCCGGCACGGGCAAGACCTATCTGGCCATGGCCCTGGCCGTGCGCGCGCTGATGGAGAAACAGGTCAAGCGCATCGTGCTGACCCGTCCCGCGGTGGAGGCCGGCGAGCGCCTGGGTTTTCTGCCCGGCAGCATGGAAGAGAAGGTGTCGCCTTATCTGCGCCCGCTGTACGACGCCCTGCACGACATGATGGATTTCGAGAAGGCCGATCAGCTGCTGGCTCGCGGCCTCATCGAGGTGGCGCCCATCGCGTTCATGCGCGGGCGAACGTTGAACGACGCCTTCGTCATCCTGGACGAGGCGCAGAACACCACCGGCGAACAGATGAAAATGTTTTTGACCCGGCTCGGCTTCGAGTCGAAAGCGGTCATCACCGGCGACGTCACGCAGATCGACCTTCCCGACAACCGCCGCTCCGGGCTGACCGAGGCGCAGAATCTGCTGTCGGGGATCGAAGGCATCGCCTTCCGCTATTTCACCGAGGTGGACGTGGTGCGGCACCCGCTGGTGCAGAAGATCATCAAGGCCTACGACCGCGCCGGCACGGAACGCAGCAATCGGGCGTCCGACCGGGATCCTTGATAATCTCCACCGCGTGGAGGCTCCGGACGACTTTCGCGGGCTGGCGGATCGGTTCCGTTACGAGCTGGGCGAGCTGGTGGCGACGTCGCGGGCGATGTCGTCGCAGCGGGACATCCGCAAGCTGCTGGCGCTGATCCTGGAGAAATGCCGCCAGGTGACCGGCGCCGACGCCGGCAGCGTGTACGTGCTGGAAGGCGAGGGGCGTCCCGCGGAAAAACAGCTGCACTTCATGCTGTCGCAGAACGATTCGCTGGCCATCGACTTTCAAGAATTCACCCTGGCCGTCGACGAAAAATCGATCGTCGGCAAGGCCGTCCTGGACGCCCGCCCCATCAACATCCCCGACCTGGCGGCGCTGAACCAGGAGGGCGGCAACCCCTGGGGCTTTCGCCACAACCGCACCTTCGACGAGAAGACCGGCTATCAGGCGCGGTCCATGCTGACCGTGCCCATGCTGTCGACCCAGGCCGAGGTGATCGGGGTGGTGCAGCTGATCAACCGCAAGCGGCATCCCCGGCGCCGGCTCCTCGACCCGGTGGATTTCTCCGACTCGGTGATCGCCTTCGATCAAGCGGCCGAGGAGCTGGCCCTGGCCCTGGCCTCGCAGGCCGGCATCTCGCTGGAGAACGCCATCCTGTATCAAGAGATCAGGAACCTGTTCGAGGGTTTCGTCGACGCCAGCGTCACCGCCATCGAATCGCGCGATCCGACCACGTCGGGGCATTCGCGGCGGGTGGCCACGCTGTCGGTGGGCCTGGCCCAGAAGGTTGATGCCGCCGCCGACGGGCGTTTTCGCGACGTGCACTTCTCGCCGGCGGCGCTCAAGCAGCTGGAGTACGCCGGGATGTTGCACGACTTCGGCAAGGTCGGCGTGCGCGAGAACGTGCTGGTCAAGGCCAAGAAGCTGTACGAGGCCGACCGCCAGGCGATCGGGATGCGCTTTGCGTACATCCGCAAGGTGCTGGAGGCGGACACCGCCGAGCGGAAACTGCGCGTGGCCCTGGAGCTGGGACGCGAGGAGCTCCCGCGCCGCTTCGCCGAGCTGGAGGCTGATCTGGCGGCGCGCCTGGGCGAGCTGGACGACCACTGGGCTTTCATCAACAAGGCCAACGAGCCGACGCTGATGGACGAGGGGGGCGTGGAACGGCTGGCCTTCATCGCCACCCAGCGCTACCTGGCCCCCTCGGGCGAGCTGCACCCTTACCTGGAACGCGACGAGCTGGCGGCGCTGGAGGTGCGGCGGGGGAGTCTGAGCGCGGTGGAACGCGTGGAGATCGAGAGCCACGTCGTCCACACCTTCAACTTCCTGAACAAGATCCCCTGGAGCCGTGATCTGGCGGCCATTCCGCGCATCGCCGGGTCGCACCACGAATACCTGAACGGCAGCGGCTATCCCAGCCACATGGCGGGGGCCGACATCTGCATCGAGACGCGCATGATGACCATCGCCGACATCTTCGACGCCCTGACCGCCTCCGATCGTCCGTACAAGAAGGCGGTGCCCACCGATCGCGCGCTGGGGATCATAGAGGCCGAGGTCAAGGCGGGGCGCTGCGACGGCGATCTGTTCCGGGTCTTCGTCGAGGCCGAGGTCTACAAGAAAGCCCTCTGACCGTGGCGGTGACGACCCTTGTGCGCGGCCGGGCGACGGCCGTGCTGGATCCGGCGGCGCGCCGAGCCGCCGCGGCCCGCCTGCGCCTGGCCCTGCGCTCCATCGGGCGCAGTCGGGCGACGGTGACCCTGGTCTTCACCGACGACCAGGAGATCCGCTTTCTCAACCGCACGTACCGCAAGCACGATCGGGCCACCGACGTCCTCAGCTTTCACCTGCAGCAGCTCGAGGGCGAAGGCGATCCCGCCGCCGCCGCCGCCGGGTTCAATCTGGGTGACATCGTCATCTCCGTCGAGACCGCGCGCCGCCGCTTTCCGGGCCGGCGCCTGCCGCGCGAGCTGGAGCGTCTGGCCGTGCATGGCCTGTGTCACCTGTTCGGCCACGACCACCACCGGCCGCGGCAAGCCCAGGCCATGTTCGCCCTGCAGAACCGCCTCCTGCGGCTGCCCGCGCCCGGCGGCGCGACGCGCCGCCGTGTTAACGTGGCGGCGCGCGCGCCATGAACAAGACGTTTGCGATGCTCTCGCTGCCGGGCACCTTCGTCAGCGGGTCGGGCCCGCCCCAGGCTGGACGCATGGTGGCCAACAGCGCGTTCGTCAACGCCGTCATCCGTCACGGCAGCTTTGATCGGTTCTGCCTGTTCATCGGCGAGAACAGCGATCGCCAGGGCGTGGAGCAGCTGGCCGCCGAGACCGGTCTGGCCGGTCAGAGCGGCCGGTTGCAGGTGCGTCACCTGCTGGACCTACCGCGCGCCTTCGCCACCGGTGACGTCAGCGTCTTTCATCACGCGTCTCACGTCGAACGATTCCTGGAGCTGCTGTGGCTGCGCGATCGGTTCGCCTCGCCGGCCCTGCCCGCCATCCCGGTGACCGGCCAGATCCACTCCCTCAGTTACCCCGACCTGATGAAGGATTACCTGCGCGCCCTGTTGCACCCGCCCGGGCGCCACGACGCCATCTTTTGCTCCAGCCAGGCCGGACAGCGGGTGTTGCAGCGATCGATCGAAGAAGCGCGCCAGGCGCTGAGAAGAATCGGCGCCTCGCCGTCCGAGGTGCCGTGGGCGATGCCGCTGGTGCCGCTGGGCGTGGACGTGGCCAGGATGCAAGGCGGGGATCGCGCCGCCACGCGGGCGCGCCTGGGCCTTAGGCCCGATGACGTGGTGATCCTGGGCCTGGGCCGTTTCAGCGAGTACGACAAGATGGATCTGTTCCCGCTGCTGCAGGTGTTTGCTGGCGTGGTGTCGCGCCGGTCGCCCGGTCAGCCGCGCTTGCGGCTGTTACTGGCGGGCGCGCGCCAGGGGACGGAGACGCCCCGGATGGTGGCGCTGTGGGCTCAGGCGCTGGGCGTGGGCGAGGCCGTCGTCCTGCACGTCGATTTTCCCGAGACGGAAAAACCCGATCTGCTGGCGGCGGCGGATCTGTTCGTCTCGGCCTGCGACAACGTGCAGGAGACCTTCGGGCTGTCGGTGATCGAAGCGATGGCCGCCGGCTTGCCCAGCGTCGTATCGGATTTCGACGGTTACAAGGACACCGTCACGCCCGACGTCGGCGTACGGGTGGCCACCCGCTGGAACGCCGATCTCGATCGCCTGTCGGAGCTGGGCCCCATCCTTTATGCGCGGCCTTTGCATCTTTTCCTGGGCCAGAACGTCGAGGTGGATCTGCGCGCCTTCGAAGAGGCCCTGTTCGAGCTGTGCGCCGACGCTGGCCGCCGCGCGCGGATGTCGGCGGCCGCGGCGGCCCGGGCGCGCGCCGTGTACGACTGGCCGGTGGTCATTCGCGCGTATGAAGAGGTGTGGACGGCCCTGGGCAGTCAGCCGTTTGCGCCGCCGCCCCAGTCAGCCGCGCAACATCCCCTGTCGCTGCGCTTCGGCCAGGTGTTCGCGCATTACCCCTCCGCCGTCATCGATGAGGGACTGGTCGTGGAGCGCACGCCGCTCAGCCGCATCTTGTGCGTCGCGGAAAACGGCTACGTGATTTATCCGGAACTCCGCCACGTCTTCGACGGCGACGACGTCATGGCGGCCCTGGCGGCCGCCGAATCTCCCCTGACAGTCGCCGCTCTTGTCGCGGCGCTGCAGACGCGCTGGGCCACCGGTGAATCGTGGCGTGCCTCCGCGCTGATGGCATGGCTGTTGAAACACGGACTTGTCCGCGGCGCGCACAGTCGATAGACACTGTTCTAGTTTTCGCCCGGCCGCTCGTGCTACCGTCGGCCCCGTTGTCCATCGGTAGTATGCCAAGCGCGGTTTGGCGGGCATTGGTGGCGATAGCTCTGACCGCCGCCACCGCCAATGCCGGCGATGCCACGCCCGCCGGCAGCCCTCCGCCCGAGGTCATCTTCATCTGGTACGCCGACGGCGGGCCGGCACCGACCGCCAGCGCCTGCGCCGGCAAGATCCCGCCCGGGTACGCCTGCACGTTCGGCACCGACATCGACGATTGCAAGCGCCAGGTGCAATCCTATCTCGACCGCTGGTACGCCGACCTCAACGTCGTCTTCACGTACACCCGCCCGGCCAGCGGCCGGTACTACACCGTGGTGGTGACCTCCGATGGCGGTGCCTGGTGCAACCCGGCCTACGATCAGCGGGTGGGCGGCGTCGCCCCCATCTCGTGCGAGCACGTCCTGGACGACGGCACCTGCTATGCGTTCCAGTGCGGTCACGACGCCAAGGCCTGCGCCACGATCATCGCCCAGGAGCAGGCGCACCTGGTTGGCCTGGAGCACACCAGCAGTCACAGCGATGCCATGTACGTTTTCGTGTCGGCCCTCAGCGACGGTTTTGAAAACACGGAGAACCCGATCGCGAACAGCGTTTGTAACCGGCTGACCCAGAATTCGTTTCAGGAGATGCGGCAGCGACTGGGTGAATGGCCGGGCGGAACAAAGCCCGATCCCTTCGTCGACGTCGTCCAGGGCACCTTGCCGGTGGTCACCGTGTACCCGGGTGAGCTTCAGGGATCGGCCTACGGCTGTTCTCTGGTGGACGGGGTGGGCGGGAAATCGCCGGGATTTCTCGCCCTCATCACCGGGCTGGCGCTGCTGCGCCGGCGGGCGCGCCGGACGATTTTTTCGCGCCGCTGATCGCGCGACCGCCGTCGTCCGCGGAGTACGTGTCGCACCTCTCGGCACCTCGCGCGGCGCTGACCGTGGCGACGATTCGATCCTCGCGTAAACACTCCCCTTGACGTCAGTACAAAGCTGCGCCTATATGCTGCGCCAACGAGGATGACTCCTCTCTTTCGGCCCAGGCACAACACACTCGCGAACATCTCCCTTTTCGTGCTCGCTGCGGGCGCATTGGGGACGGCGGGCGGTCTGCTTCTTTATGTGCGAACACCATACGCGCGTGGGATGCAGGATCCGATCGAGCAACCGATCCAGTTCGATCATCGCCACCATACGCGCGACGAAGGGATCGATTGCCGGTATTGCCACAACACCGTCGATCGGTCCCCGCACGCCAGCATCCCCCCCACCCAGCTCTGCCTGAACTGCCATTCGCAGGTCTGGAACAAGAGCCCGCTGCTGGAACCGGTCCGCCAGAGCTTTTTTGAAAACCGCCCGCTGGAATGGCGGCGCGTGTACAAGGTGCCGGAGTTCGTCTACTTCAACCATTCGATCCACGTGAACAAGGGCGTCGGCTGCGCCAGCTGCCACGGCCGCGTCGATCTGATGGCGGCGGTGGAGAAGGCGACCCCGATGACCATGGGCTGGTGCCTGGACTGCCACCGCAACCCCGAGCCGAACCTGCGCCCGGTCGAAGAGGTCACGAACATGGTCTGGAAGGCGGAGGGCGATCCGGCTGAAGCAGGGCGCCTGCTGGCCGCGAAAAACGAGGTCCACACCCGGACCAGCTGCACCACGTGTCACCGATGAGCTGCGAAGACAATCACGACAAGAAGGAAGCGGCCCGCAAGGCGCGCCGGTCATCCGCGCTGACCATCGTCAGCGCAGTGGGCGACGCCAGTGCCGCCGCCGGAACGCCGGCACCGGAAGCCGCGTCGGACGCAGCGTCGGTTCCCCGTTACTGGCGCAGCGTCGACGAACGTGACCGCACGCCAGCCTGGGAGCAGGCCGCCCACCGCGAGTTTCCGCCCGGCGCCTCCGAGCTGAATGACAGCGTCAGCCGCCGCAGCTTCATGCAGCTGGTGGGCGTCTCCACCGCCGTGGCCGGTTTCGGCGTCGCCTGCCGCAAGCCCAACGAGAAGATCGTTCCGTTCGTGCGCCGCCCCGAGGAGGTCACGCCCGGCAACCCCCAGCATTTCGCCACCGCCCACGAACTGGAAGGGTTTGCCACCGGCCTGGTGGTGGAGAGCCACGAAGGTCGTCCCACCAAGGTGGAAGGGAACCCCGACCACCCCATCAGCCTGGGCGCGGCTACATCATATGATCAGGCGCTGGTCCTGGGCCTCTACGACGAGAACCGGGCCCGGCAGATCTCGCGCAACGGCGACCCCATCGCCTGGCGGACGTTTCTGGACGATGTCAGCCGCCGCGGGCAGGCGCTGGCTGCTGACGGCGGCGCCAAGCTGCGCTTCCTGACCGAGCCGACAGCGTCCCCGTTGCTGGGCGATCTGCGCCGCCGCATCATCGAGAAGTTCCCGCGCGCCAAGTTCGTCAGCTACTCGGCGCTGGGGGGCGAAGCCGGCTTTGAAGGAGCGCGGCTGGCGTTTGGCCGCCCGCTGCAGCCGCGCCAGCACTTCAACGAGGCCGCGGTGATCCTGTCCCTGGACGCCGATTTCCTGGGCGACGGGCCAGAGCAGCTGCGCCACGCCCGCCAGTTCGCCGCTCGCCGCGAGCCGGGCGCCAACATGAACCGGCTTTACGTGGTCGAGCCGTCCATGACCATCACGGGCGGCATGGCCGATCATCGCCAGCGCCTGCGCGGGTCCGACGTCGCCGCCTTCACGCTGGGTTTGATCGCCGCCCTCACCGATCGCCCTGGTTTTGAATCGCTGGCGCCGCTGGCCGGGCTGGCCCGCGCGCAGAGCGCCGGAAAGACCTGGGACGCCAAGTGGCTGGCGGCCGTGGCCCGCGATCTGGAGAAGAACCGCGGGCGTTCGCTGGTGATCACCGGGCGCCGGCAGCCGGCGGCGGTGCACGCCCTGGTCAACGCGCTGAACGTGGCGCTGGGGAACCTGGGCAAGACCGTGACCTTCGGCGCGCCGGTTCTGGTCGACGGCACCAACGGCGCGCTGGCGCTGGGCAGCCTGGCCGAGGACATCGCCGCCGGTCAGGTCGACACGCTGGTGATCACGGCGCGCAACCCGGCCTATACGGCCCCGGTCGATCTGAAGTTCGGCCAGCTGCTGCGCCGGGTGCCGAACACCATCTATCACACGCTGTACGATGACGAGACGGCGGCCGCCAGCCACACGCTGGTGCCGGCCGCTCACGTTCTGGAGACGTGGGGCGACGCCCGGGCCGTCGACGGAACGGCCTCCATCGTGCAGCCGCTGATCGCCCCCTTGTGGGGTGGCATCCCCGAGTCCGAGGTCCTGGCGGCGTTCGTCGGGGACGGCGACGTGGGCGCTCACCAGCTGGTTCGTCGGTACTGGAAGGATCGACTGGGCGCCTCGCAGGACTTCAACGCGGCCTGGGAACGCTGGCTGGCCGACGGGGTCATCGCAGGCACCGCGGTTCCCGCCGAGGAAGGGCTGGCCGTCGACGCGCCTGCCCTGGCCGGCGCTCTGTCGCCGCTGCTGGCGCCCAAACCGGAGGCGATGGAGCTGGCGTTCGTGCGCGACGCCAAGGTGTTTGACGGCCGGTTCGGCAACAACGCCTGGCTGCAAGAGCTGCCCGATCCCATGACCAAGCTGACCTGGGACAACTCGCTGCAGATCTCGCAGACCACGGCGCAGAAGCTGGGCCTGGAGACCGGCGATCTGGTCTCGGTCGACTTTCGTCAGCGCAAGATGGAAGCCGCCGTCATGATCGTCCCCGGCCACGCCGACGAGGCGGTGACGCTGCCCCTCGGATACGGGCGAGCAGGGGAGGGCGAGCTGGTGGCCAAGGGCGTCGGGTTCAACGCGAATCTGTTGAGGGCCAGCGACGCCCTCTGGTTCGGGCGCGGCGTGACGCTGACCAAGCTGGACGAGCGTTACAAGTTCGGCCTGACCCAGGACCACTGGACGATGTCGCCCGACGGCCGCGACATCCCGCCGCCCGCCGTCGAGACGCCGCTGATGCAGCTGCTCAAGGAAGGCTCGGAGTTTCATCAGGAGGTCGAGAACCGTCGCGGCCCGGTGGCCACCATCCACACGCCGGTCGACTACAGCAGCCAGAAGTACAAATGGGCGATGGCCATCGACCTCAATCGCTGCACAGGCTGCAACGCCTGCGTCACTGCCTGCCAGTCGGAGAACAACATCCCGACCGTCGGCAAGGCCAACGTGATGAAGGGGCGCGAGATGCACTGGATCCGCATCGACCGCTACTTCTCCGGCTCGGTCGAGGATCCCTCGGTCATCACCCAGCCGCTCGCCTGCGTGCACTGCGAAAGCGCGCCCTGCGAATACGTCTGCCCGGTCAACGCCACGGTCCACAGCGACGAAGGGCTCAACGAGATGGCCTACAACCGCTGCATCGGCACGCGATATTGCAGCAACAACTGCCCGTACAAGGTGCGGCGTTTCAACTTCCTTGAGTACAACGGCGACGTCACCGCCGCTCGGCAGATGGGGATGAACCCCGACGTCACCGTGCGCAGCCGCGGCATCATGGAGAAATGCACGTTCTGCGTGCAGCGCATCGAGCGCAAGCGCATCGATTCACGCGTCGCCGGCGTCCCCATCGCCGACGGCGATATCCAGACCGCCTGCCAGCAGGGTTGCCCCTCCGCCGCCATCACCTTCGGGTCGTTGCACGACGCGAACTCGCGGGTGTCCAAGCTGCACGCCAGCCCACGCCGTTACGATCTGCTGCACGAGCTGGGAACGCGCCCACGAACGGCGTACCTGGCGCGCGTGCGCAATCCCAACCCTGAGCTTGCGAGGGCTGAGTAGCCATGGCCGCGCCCAATCTCGCCAATCTCTCGAACGACCCGCTCGAGCCGCGCGTCCTCATCGAGGGGAAACAGACCGACGCCACGTTGAACGACAGCCTGCTCCAGCACGTCTGGCGCGGTGCCGGCAAGGGCTGGTGGGCCTGCTTCTCCGTCGCCCTGGCGCTCCTGGGCCTGCTGGTCGTGGCGGTCACCTGGACCCTGTACAAGGGCATCGGGTCCTGGGGAAACAACATCCCCGTCGGCTGGGCCTTCGGCATCATCAACTTCGTCTGGTGGATCGGTATCGGCCACGCCGGGACGTTGATCTCGGCGATTCTGCTGCTGCTGCAGCAGAAATGGCGCACCTCGATCAATCGTTTCGCCGAGGCGATGACCCTGTTCGCGGTCATCTGCGCGCTGCTGTTCCCGCTGATCCACACCGGCCGGCCTTGGTTCGCCGCCTACTGGCTGCTGCCTTATCCCAGCACCAACGGCATCTGGCCCCAGTTCAAGAGCCCGCTGGTGTGGGACGTCTTCGCGGTCTCCACCTACTTCACCGTCTCGCTGCTGTTCTGGTTCCTGGGGCTGATCCCTGACCTGGCGTCACTGCGCGATTCATCGAAGAGTCCGATCAAGCGTCGCATCTATGGCCTGCTGGCCATGGGATGGCGCGGCTCGGGTCGGCACTGGGCCGAGTACAAATGGGCCTATCTGCTGCTGGCCGGCCTGTCGACGCCGCTGGTGCTGTCGGTGCACACCATCGTGTCCTTCGACTTTGCCGTGTCGGTCCTGCCCGGCTGGCACACCACGATCTTTCCGCCGTACTTCGTCGCCGGCGCGGTGTTTTCAGGCTTTGCCATGGTGGCCACCTGGATGATTCCGGCCCGTCACTTCCTGGGCCTCAAGCACGTCATCACCATCCGGCACATCGAGAACATGTGCAAGGTCATGCTCGCGACAGGGATGATGGTTGCCTACGGGTACATCATGGAGCACTTCATCGCCTGGTACAGCGGCAACCCCTACGAGTTCTCGCAGTTCTTCCGGGTGCGCCAGAAGGGGCCGATGGCGCCCATCTACTGGCTGATGATCTTCTGCAACGTGATCGTGCCGCAGATCTTCTGGTTCAAGCGGGCACGCACCCATCTGGTGGTGGTCTGGGTGGCG
>DATLVT010000759.1:0-2272 GCA_035577105.1 Polyangia bacterium | reverse complement strand
GACGCCGACCCCCTCCGCGGCGCGACTGCCGCCGCCCATCTCGGGCGGGACGCTGTTGGTCCTGCGCGACGGCAAGACGGTGGTGGCCTCCGATCCCGACCGCGATCTGATTTCGATCGTCGATCTGTCGACGCGGCAACTACGCGCTCAAGTAACACTTGAACCTGGCTCCGAACCGGGCCGGGCCGTGGAGGACGACGCCGGTCGCGTCCACGTCGTCCTGCGCGGCGCGGGCGTGATCCTGTCGGTGGACACC
Source organism: Polyangia bacterium (assembly GCA_035577105.1). Lineage (GTDB taxonomy): Bacteria > Myxococcota_A > Polyangia > Fen-1088 > Fen-1088 > DATKEU01. The sequence goes on along the minus strand of DATLVT010000759.1, from coordinate 2,016 downwards.
ACCCGTGGCCGCCTGCTGGCCCGGCGTTCGCTGTGCCAGGCGCCGCGCGGACTGGCCTTCGACGCCAGCAAGCAACTCTTGCACGTGGCCTGCGCCGGCGGCGAGCTGATCTCGATCGGTCCCCTCGACGCGACGCCGGTGCAGACGCGGCAGCTCGATCGCGATCTGCGTGACGTCACCGTGCGCGGCACGGACGTCCTGGTGACCACCTTCCGCAAGGCCGACCTGCTGGTGGTGCCTGCCACGGGCGAGCCGACCCGGCTGGCGCCGGCCCGCATGCCGGCGGCGTTCTCGTCGGGAATCGGGGTCCGGCCGACCCCCTCGGGCGTGGCTGGTTCTGCGCCTGGGCAGGGCGGTCTGGCCTCGCCGGCGGTGGCCTGGCGGATGATCGACGGTCCGGACGGCAGCACGATGATGCTGCACCAGCGCGGCGTCGACGACGACGTCGGCACCCAGCCGAACGCCTACGCCAGCGGACAGTCCTGCGCCGGCATCGTGGAGACCTCGATCTCGACGATGGTGCCGGGCGGCGGCCAGGTTCTCAAATCCAGCCGCGCGCTGGCCAACGCCGTGGTGGCCGTGGACATGGCCGTCGCGCCCGACGGCCGGCAGGTGGCGGTGGTCTCGGCCGGCAACGGCGGGACCGATCAGCAGCTGCAGTTTTTCGACATGGCCGACGTCACCGACGCGCCCAATCCTGGGTCGGCGCCCCCGTCGACGCAAAAGCCCTGCGTGCCGGGTTCGCCCGCGCCCATCGTCGTCGACGACGTGGCGCCGGCCGCGCCCGCTGCTGGCGCGGCCCTGCCGCAACCGATCGACTACCGGCCGCCCAATGGCGAGGTCATCGCCGTCGCCTACGCCGGCGCGGGCAACATCATCGTGCAGAGCCGACAGCCGGCCAGCTTGCAGGTGCTGACCCAGCGCTGGGAGCCCATCGTGCTTTCTGCGGAGGTCCGCGCCGATCCTGGACACCAGCTGTTTCACTCCGCCACCACCGGCAAGCTGGCCTGCGCCTCCTGCCACCCCGAAGGGGGCGAGGATTCGCGGGTGTGGCATTTCGTCGGCGTCGGCTCGCGGCGCACGCAGTCCTTGCGGGGCGGCATCATGGACACCGCGCCCTTTCACTGGAGCGGGGCCCTGCGCGACCTGGGCGCCCTCATGATCGACGTGTTTCAGGGACGCATGGCGGGCCCGCCGGTCAACCGCGATCAGGTGGGTGCCCTCAGCGTGTGGCTGGACAAGGTGCAAGCGACTCCCCCGTCGGCCGGCTGGCACGATCCGGCCGCGGTTGGTCGCGGCAAGGCGCTGTTCGAGAGCAGCGCCGTCGGCTGCGCGTCGTGCCACGCCGGTGCGGACTTTACCAACGGCACCACCGTCGACGTCGGCACGGGCGGGCTGTTTCAGGTGCCGCAGCTTCACAACCTGGCCTTCCGGGCGCCGTACATGCATGACGGCTGCGCCGCGACGCTGGGCGATCGGTTCTCTTCTTGCGGCGGCGGCGATCGACATGGCGTCACGTCGACGCTGAACCACGGTCAGATCGATGACCTGGTCGCGTACCTCGAGACTCTGTGAGCCGTCGCTGGGTTGAACTCCCGGTACTCCTTCCGCTGATGGCCGCCGCGCTGACCGTGGGTTGCGGCGACGGGGGCGGAGCCGCCGGGACCGACGGGTCGATCGTCGACGGGCCGCGGGTCGACGCGCCCGGCGGCGTCTTTTCCTGCGCCTGGACGACCCCGTCGGGGGCGGCGCTGAAAGAGCTGACCCTGCCGGTCTCGGAAGTCAGCGGCGTGCTGCGCGGGACCAGCCAGAACGCCTCGACCACCTGCACCCGCCAGAAAGGCACCGGCGGGCCGGAGATGTTCTACGGCCTTCGCGTCACCCAGCGGACGGTGATCGATCTGGAGGTGGTTTCCCAGCTTGACACCGTCGTGGCCATCCGACGCGCCTGCGACGATCCTCTCTCGGAAGTGGCGTGCAGCGACGATCCGCAACCGCCGCCTCAGACTTCCGGCG
>DATLVT010000758.1:0-4422 GCA_035577105.1 Polyangia bacterium | reverse complement strand
ACCGGGCAGGTGTGCGGCTACGCCGCCAGTTTCCTCGGTAACTTCGGCTATCAGTACGCGGAGTGCGTCCCGGCGCTCGACGGTGTCAACTTCAGCAACGAGCTCTGCGATCCGCGGCTGCCGGCCTCGCAGTGTCTCACGAACGGCGTGTGCCAATCCTTCGGGGACGGCCTCGAGGTCTACGGCGATTGCGCCCCGGCGTGCGTCCCCGCACCCGGGCACTGCTGCTCCGACAGCGACTGCGGGGGAGGCGGCATGACCTGCGACCCGACCTTCCATCAATGCACGGGCCGCCCCATCGGAAGCGCGTGCTCGATGGCGAGCAACTGCGCGAGCGGCTTCTGCGCCGGCGGTGTCTGTTGCAATGAGGCCTGCACGGGCGCCTGCAGCTCGTCCTGTTCGTCGGGCGTGTGTCAGCACAAGCCTGCGCGCACGTCGTGCGGGAAGAGGGCGGGCACGCAGCCCGGGTTCAACGACATCGCCCTCATGTGCGACGGCAACGGGGGTTGCGCCGGTCCACTGGTGCAGTGTGGCGCGACGCGGTTCTGCTCCCTGACGACGAACATCTGCTGCATGACCTCTCCGCCGACCGAGCCGAACACCGTCTACGGCTGCGTCGCCTCCGCGTCGCAGTGCCAGTGCGGCGGTCCCGGCAGCCCCTGCTCGGGCGCGCAAGATCAGCGCTGGTACGCCTGTAAGACCAGCCTCGACTGTCCGGCCGGGACGCTGTGCGGTTACTACGCCAGCTTCATGGGCAGCTTCGGAGTCCAGTACGCGGAGTGCATCCCGGCGCTCGACGGCACCCGGTTCGTCAACGAGCTCTGCGACCCGAGGATCCCGACCAGTCAATGCGTGACCGGCAGCTCTTGCGCGGCCTTCGGCACGGGGCCCCTGCCGACCTTCGGCGAGTGCGTCCCCTAGTGCGCTAGAAAGTGAAAAGCCCCGGTATTACCGGGGCTTCCCTGTGCGGTCGGGGAGACTCGAACTCCCACAGCGTTGCCACCACCAGAACCTGAATCTGGCGCGTCTACCAGTTCCGCCACGACCGCAGCGAGGCAGACACTAGATAAGCCGTCGCCCAAGGTCAAGGACGACGTTGGCCTGCGGGCGCAATCCGTCCGTCGGTCAGTCGTCGTCGTCGTCGTCGCGGACGCCGGTGTCGTCGCCGTTGCGCTCCAGCGCGCGGTAAAGCGTGCGGCGATCGATGCCCAGCCGTTCGGCGGCCTTCTTCTTGTTGCCGCCGCACTCGGCCAGCAGCAGGGCGATGTACCGTCGTTCCAGCTCGGCCAGGGTGGGGCGGTCCTCGATGATGCCGCCGCTGCCCGACGCGCGCGGCGATTCGACGCCCCCCACCTCGGGCGGCAGGTCGGACGGCAAGACGACGTTTCCCTTGGCCACGGCGACGGCGCGCTCGACGGCGTTTTGCAGCTCGCGGACGTTGCCGGGCCAGCCGTACCCCGACAGCATGCGCAGCGCCTCGGCCGACATGGCGGCCGCCGGGCGGCCCTCGCGTCTGGCCACCTTGCTGAGAAAATGCGCCACCAGGATGGGGATGTCTTCGCGCCGATCGCGCAGCGGGGGCAGGGTCACGGTGATGACGTTGATGCGAAAATAGAGGTCCTCGCGAAAGCGCCCGGCCTTGACCTCCTCGTCCAGGTCCTTGTTGGTGGCGCACACCAGGCGCACGTCGACGCGGATCGACTCCGTGCCGCCCACCGGCCGCACCTCGCCGTCCTGCAGGGTGCGCAGCAGCTGGGCCTGCATCCTCGGTCCCATGTCTCCGATCTCGTCGAGAAACAGGGTGCCGCCGTTGGCCATCTCGAACAGGCCGCGCTTGGTGGCGATGGCCCCGGTGAAGGCGCCGCGGGCGTGGCCGAACAGCTCGGATTCCAGCAGCGATTCGGTCAGCGCCGTGCAGTTGACGGGGACGAAGGCCGCCCGGGCCCGCGGCGAATGCGTGTGGATGGCGCGCGCCACCAGCTCCTTGCCGGTCCCCGATTCGCCGTTGACCAGCACCGTCGCCGTCGACGGCGCCACGCGCGCCACCAGCTTGTACACCTCCAGCATCTTGCCGCTCTTGCCGACGATGTCTTCGATCTGCGTCTTGTTGTCGGTGGGGGCGGCCTTGTGCTCGGCCATCAGCCGCCGCCGCTCCAGGGCGCGTGCCACGGTCAGCTTCAGCTCTTCGATGTTGAAGGGCTTGGAGACATAGTCGTAGGCGCCGCGCTGGATCGCCTCCATGGCGCCGCTGACGTCGCCGAACGCGGTGATGAGGATGACCGGCGTGCCCGGCGCCTTCTCAGCGAAGGCGTTGAGCACGTCCAGGCCCCCGGAGCGCTCCATGCGCACGTCCGAGACCACCAGGTCGTATCGGCCGGGCGCGGCCCGCTCGACGGCGCCGGCGCCGTCGTCGACGGCCTCGACGGTGAATCCTTCGCCGCGCAGGATCTCGCACAGCAGATCGCGGGCCACGCGGTCATCCTCGGCCACCAGCACCGTGGTCATGCGCGCCCGCCGCTGACGATGCGCAGGGGTGGCTCGGCGGTCGGTGCGCCGCCGGGGGGCGCCCCGCCGGTGGGCGCGCCCTGGATGGGCAAGCGCACGAAGAACGTCGAGCCGACGCCCGGCTTGCTCTGCACCGAGATGTGACCGCCCAGCGCCGCCGTCAGCTGCCGGCAGATGGCCAGGCCCAGTCCGGTGCCCTTGCCGCGACCCTTCGTGGTGTAAAACGGCTCGAAGATGCGCCGCAGATCATCGGGGGCGATGCCGTGGCCGGTGTCGGTGATGGTGATCAGCACGTCTTCGCCCGCTGCCTTGGCCGCCACCGTGATGTGCCCGTTCTGGTCGACGGCGTCCAGCGCGTTGGACAGCAGGTTTATCACGATCTGGCGCAGCAGGCCCGGGTCGGTGACCAGCGAGTCGACGCCAGGACCGACCTGATAGTCGACGGTGGCGCGCCCGGGCTCGACGCCGCGGGTGACCTCGATGGCCTCCTCCAGCAGCTTGGGCAGCGCGGTGGGGCGGCGATCCGGTTCCAGCGGCCGCGTCGAATCCAGATAGTCGCGCACGATGCGGCTGATCCGTTCGATCTCGCGGCCGGCCACCTCCAGGCGCTCGCGCAGGGGCGGATCCAGATCGCGCTGCAGCAGGGCCAGCTGCACGTGCCCCGACACCGACGACAGCGGCGTGCCGATCTCGTGGGCCAGCTGAGCGGCCAGCTGACCCAGCGTCGCCAGCCGCACCTTCGAGGCGTTTTCACGCCGCATCTCGAACAGCAGCCGGTTCAGCTGCCCCAGCTGCATGTTCTTTTCCGACAGATCGCGGGTGGCCGCTTCGATCTCGGCGGCCAGCCGCTGGTTGAAGGCGCGGATCTGGGCGTCGGCCTGCGACAGCCGCTGCAGCATGCGGTTGAACCCCTGCGACAGCCGACCGACCTCGTCGACCGTCTCGATGGGCACCCGCCGCGACAGATCGCCCGCCTCGACGTCGCGCATGGCCCGGGCCAGCACCTCGAGAGGCTTGCCGACGACCTTGTGCGTGATCAAGCCCGAGACCAGCGTCAGCGCGATCAGCAGGCCGATGGCGAACACCAGCGAGATCCGCTCTTCCGTCTCCAGCAGCGCCTTGACCGGACCCAGCGTCCACTTCATCAGCAGCGTGGCCTGCCAGGGGCCTTTCAGATCGACGGGCAGCTCGATGGGGGTTTCCTCGGCGCTGCCGGCGTCCTGCTTGGTGACCACCAGCGGCTGCCGGTGAAAGGGAGCGAAGCGCGTGATCTCCGGGCGCTCGCCGCGCGGGGCGACGATGCGGCTGGAGGGCGTCTCCGCCTCGCGATAGACCGACAGCTCCAGCCGTACGATGCGGGTGTGCCGGTTCACGTACCCGTACAGCTTCTCTTCCAGATCTCGATCATCCGCGTCGGCGTCGATGCTCTTCAGATCCTCGGCGATGTCGTGCGCCAGCTCCTCGGCCGAGGTCTGCGCATCCTTGATGATGCGCGTGCGGGTCAGGTAGAGCCGTCCCCAAGATGCCACGCCGACCGCCGTGGCGACGCTGACTGCGATGAGCCAGATCTTGGTCCGGATCGTCATACCCGCCTTGAATCCTATCCGATAAATGAAAAAAGCCCCCGGAGCTCGAAGGCGCCGGGGGCTGACTGGTCGACGGAGGTCTGGAAACCTTTGAGGGTTCCAGATCTGATACGACCAGGGAACGACTACTTCTTGTCGTCGGCTTTCTTCTCGCCCTCGGCGCCGTCCGCCTTCTTGGACTTCTTCGCCTTCTTCTCCTTCTTCGCATCGCCAGCGGGGGCCTCATCGGCCGCGCGGGCAACGGTCCAGCTGACGGGGAGGAGCAGCGCGAGCGCGAGGAAGATCGAACGAATCATGGGTGACTCCTGATTGGGGGTTTGCCGATCTCGGA
>DATLVT010000757.1:0-9681 GCA_035577105.1 Polyangia bacterium | reverse complement strand
GACCAGCCGGGCGTACGACCCAGCAGCGTGGTGCGAAACCAGCGGAGCTGCTGGTGTTCCACCATGGGCGCCCGCCAGCGCGGCCGCGGCCGCCTCTGCGCCAGCAACGGATCCAGCGCGGCACAGCGGATGTAAAGCTCGTTCTGCGCGGTCAAACCGTCGGTGACGTCGACGGCGCTGGCCACGAACATGTTCTCGCCGTGGGCGATGGCCGCGCCGTTGAGGAAGACGTCAGCGACCGTGGCCAGACCGTCAAAAGACAGGTACAGCCGCTCGCCGCTGGCGGCCGGCGTGGCGGCGAAGCGACAGCGGTACCACCAGTCGACGCCGTCGATGCGCGCGGGCTGGGGCGGCGGCGCCACGACGGTCTGACCGGCGGCGGCGGGCGTGGCGGCCGCGCGCAAGGCAGCCGCGGCGGTGCCGGGAACCGACGCCGGCAGCCAGTGCAGGCCCAGGCCATCCAGCGCCGACGGATCGGTGGCCGCGCCCGGCGGCGCCCAGGCCACGGACCAGGGCCCCGCCAGCGGCGCGCTCGCGGCGGCCGGATTCTGCCGCGCTGCTGGCACGTCGGTGGCGGGCGGCTCAGCGGCCGCCCGTCAGCTCCTCGATGGCCGAACGGATCGCGGCGATGCTCTCGAACACGCTCCGCCTCAGCATGGCATCGGGAAATTCGATGTCGAACGCCCCTTCCAGCGCCAGCATCACGTTGACGCTGGCGTGAGAGGTCATCCCCGCCTGGTAGAGATCGCTGTCGTCCGCCAGCGCGGTCACCTCTTTGGCCAGGCGCCCGTGCTCGCTCAAAATCTCACGAATCTTGGTGGTGGTTTGTTCCGGCATCGTGCGTCTCTATCCGTTGGCTTTCTTGTCCAGTAGCACCGCCACGACGGCGGTGGCGTAATCGCCTTCGTGACTCAAGCTGACCGACCAGCTGGACCAGCCGGCCTCGTCGGCCAGCTGCTTGGCCCGACCGTGCAGCAGCAGGTCCGTCCAGCCGCCCGGCATCTGCTTGACCTCGATGGCGCGCAGATCCAGCCCCTGGTCGTCGAGGCGCAGCACCTTCAGCGTGGCCTCCTTGGCCGCAAAGCGAGCGGCGAAGCGGGCGGGCGCCATCATGGGGTTGGCGTTGCAGTAGGCGATCTCGTCGGGCGTGCAGATGCGCCGCATGTACGCCTCGCCCAGGCTGTCCAGTGACATCGCCACCTGGCTGACCTGGACCAGATCGACACCGACGATGATCCCCGGCGCTCCGCCGCTTGCACTAGTCATTTCCACTCCCCATCCACATTGCGAGGCCCAGCAGCATCGGGCGTCATCCGCCTGGTTGTCAAGACGCCTTGCCCTCTACCAGCGACGTCAGCTTCCCCATTCCGCGATCCCAGGCCGCCGCCGCGTCGGCCAGCATCGGCCCAAAATCGGTGGCGCGTTTGGCGTTCACGGCGCGCGCCCCTTTCAGGATCAGCGCCTTGGCCACGCCCGAGATCTCCTGGAAGGCGACGGCCGCCTCCAGCAGCGGCCCGTCGCTGGTGCCGGCCAGCCAGCGCAGGTACAGCGACGCCAGCTCGAACGCGGCGCCCAGCTGGCGCACCGTCGCGAAGGCGTAGGCGTGATAGCGGGCCAGCCCCGCCGCCTGCAGGCCGGTGATGTCGTCGGAGAATTGCCGCGCGAACCGCGCCACTGGATTGACGACCGGCCGCCGCGCCAGGTGGCGCGCCAGCAGCGCCGACGATCGCACGCGCAGCTCGCCCGCCGACAGGCGGACCACCCGATCGACGCGGATCAATTCGGCGAACAGCGGCATGTACGTCGGGTCAGGGGGCTGCCCCAGTCGAAACAGGCCGGCGAAATCATCCCCATCCAGCGCGTAATAGCCGGCGTTGTGGAAATAGCCCAGCCGGCGCGCCGGCACGTCGATGTCCTGGATGACGATGGTCGTCTTGGTGTGCTGGGCGTGATAATCGGTCCCCTTGGTGTCGGGCAGGAAGAAGGCGTCGGCCTCGGTGCTGATCATCTTGCCGGCGGCCACCTGGCGAACGGCGTGGTCGATCAAGGGCTGCCAGACCGTCAGCTCCTGCACGTCGACGCCGTACAGATCCCACAGCTCGGTGTGCGGCGGCTTGAAGAAGGTCCACTGATCGTCTTCAAAGTCGACCGCGACGGTGAACGGCAGCATGGCCACCGGATCCAGCCCCTGGGCGTGCAGCACCTCGATCCAGATGTCGATGTAACAGTTCTTCTCGACCCAGGCGCGGTCCTCGGCGTGCAGCGCGTGGCGCTGATAGGTCGACGGATCCAGCGGGAAGACCGACGCCCTGCTCACGGCCACAGTCGGCTGCGAACCTCTTTGGGCCACGTCGCGACATCGACGCCGTGGTGCCGGAACAGCGCCATCACGCAGCGCTCGAGGCCAAAGCCCAGACAGGCGGTGTGCGCGGTCTCGCCGGTGGCGGTCTTGATGGCGAACGTGTGGCCAAAGTGTTCCTGGTGATAGTTGAACGAGCAGACCGCCGTGGGGTGCTCCTCGGAGATCACCGGCACCAGCACCTCGAACTTTAACTTTTGATCCTTCTGGCTGACCGCCAGCATGCGCCCGCCCCGGCCGAAGAACGGATCCGACGCCACGTCGGGCTTGGCCGGCAACCCCAGGGACGTCAGCAGCTCGACGCCGCGTTTGACCCACAGGTCGCGCCACTCCACCACCATGTCCGGCGTCCCCACGCGCACGAACTCGCGCACGCGAAAGGCCTGCATGCGCGTCGGCTCGGCCGACGGTTCGTGGCGATAGACCCAGTTCTGCATGTCGACCAGCCGACCCTTCTCCGGGATGACGCCGGTGAAGCTGGGATAGACCGGATAGCAGGCGGCCGGGTTCAGCACCACGCCGGTCATCCCCTGCAGCTCGCCCCACGGCTCGCCAGCGTGAACCTTTTCGCTGAGGCGGTGGGAGTCCTTCTCGTTACCGAAGAAGCTGAACACCGTGCCCGCCAGCTGGGGGAACGAATCCAGGAAGTCGCTGCGCTCCAGAACCTTGCGGTCGATGATGGGCGGGAACAGCATCACCTCGGCGCCGTCGTCGCGGGCCACGCGCGTGACCATGTCGTTGAACCGGGCCAGCACGTCTTCAAAGACGGGCCCGCGCCCGAAAGCGCCAGGCACGCCCACCGGGATGATCAGCCGGGCCTTGACCAGCTCCTCGTAGAACCTTCCGGGATCGAAATCCTTCGCGGCCACGCTCGCCTCCTTGGTCGTTCTAGTCGTCTTTGTACACAAGCAGCAGCGACGCGCTCTTGGACAGGATGCGGTCGTTGCCGATCATCAGCGCCGCCGACAGTGAATCGCGCAGGTGGCGGCCGACACTGAACGGGGTGTCGTTCTTGTAACCCATGATCCCGCAGATCCCCAGCGCGTGCTGGACGATGTCCGCCGTCTGCTGTGACGTCGAGATCTTGAGGTTGTTCATCTTCAAGGCAAACCCCAGGCTGAGGAACGCTTCGTTCCCCTGGGGCGAGCGCAGCAGGCGATCGCATTCGGCGTTGACCGCCTGCACGTTGTTGCGCATCGACTGCAGCAGCGTCGACAGCTCGGCCAGACGCAGGGCCGTGGGCGGCACGGTGCCCGGTTTCTTGCGCGCCTCGGCCCGCACGAAGGCGCTGGCCCGGGCCGCCGCGTCGGTGGCGATCCCCAGCCAGACCGACGACCACAGCACGTGCGAGAACGGAACCATGGTCTGCGCCGACGAGTCGGCGAAGGAGCCGGGGACGATCTGCTCGTCGGGCCCGGTCGAGGTCAGCTTGAAACCCGGGCTGCAGGTGCCGCGCATGCCCAGCGTGTCCCAGGCCGTCGTGCGATTCAGCGTGTAGTCGCCCTTGCGCAGCAGCACCAGCACCTGATCACTGGGGGCCGCGTCGGGGGCGCGCCGGCAGGTGACCAGCAGGTCGTCGGCCTGTTCGCCGTACGAGATGGTGGTGGCGTCCTTGTTCAACTTGAAACGACCGTCCGCGCTCTCCACGGCGCACACGCTGGACCGGGTGTCGCCGCCCACGCCGACCTCTGACGTCACCGACGCGATCAGCAGCTGCCGCTCGCACAGCTCGGACAGGTAACGACGAAAGAACGGCGACGACAGGCCGTGCCGCACGATGCAGGCGACCTGGATGTGGTGCATGGCCGCCACCATCCCCGCCGACGAGCAGCTCTGCGCCAGGGACATGCACATGGCCCCCAGCTCGGAGATGCCGTAGCCGAGGCCGCCCAGCTCCTTGGGGACGAAGGCGCCCAGCTGCTTCTCCCGCTTCAGCTCGTCGATGGCCTCGCGCGGGAAACGCGCGTTGCGGTCGACGTCGTCGGCATGACGCGCGGCGATCTCGGCGCCAACACCAACCCGACCGCTCGACGTGCTGGCCGGTTTGGCTGCCGGCGTAGAAGAGTCTGTCACGAGATGATCCTCACTTTGATGAACGAGGCAACAGTATCATCTTCCACGGTGATTCGCCTCTGTCGTCGCGGTCCCCCCGCTGCCCTGCCCGGCCGACTGGCGAATGAATTTCTTCAGCGCCCGCAGCACCGGCAAGGGGATCTCGTGGCCGCCGTCGAAGGGCAGAAAGGTGTGCCGGGCCCCGGCCGCCGCCAGGTCGGCCGCCAGGGCCGCCGCGGCGGCAAAGGAAAGTTCTCGGTCCTGCCGACCATGACTCTGAAACATCGGAAGGTTTCCAGCGTTCTTCATTAATGGGACCCAGGCATCGATGGTGACCCGGCCACTGGAAAGCAAGATCAGCCCGGCCAGCGGCGGCCGGCATCGCAGCGTCAGGTCCAACGAAAGTATCGCCCCTTGCGAAAAACCACCCAGGAACAGCGGACGCTCCGGCCAGCGGGCCACCACCTCGTCGACCAGCGCCGCCAGGGCGCGGTTGGCGGCGGGCAGGCCCGCCGGGGCTTCCTGTCCCAGATCGCGCTGGCGGCCCTGGGCCACGTCGGCGTCCCGTCTGGCCACGTCGATGGTCCACCAGGCCCGCCCCGGAAGACCCAGCGGTTCCAGATCGACCGGCCCCTCCGGAAACAGGAACAGCGCGGGCAGTCCCAGCGAGGCGCCGAACGGGGCCAGGTCATCGGCGCGCATGGAGAACCCGTGCAGGAGAATGACCACCGGCGGGGGCGACTGGCCGGCGGCCGGCGAACCCGGCCCGGTGGCGTCGACCATCCGCAGGTCCAGCCCAGCCATGGTCGTGTTCGTCACCGCCACGAAAGCAGTGTCGACCCGATCGGCGTCCCGGTCCAAAGATTCGGTTCGGAACCTTCGGCGGGTTCCCCGCGAATGAAATGGCGCTGCGGCCATGAGTGAGCAGGCTGTCACCGTGGCGGTTACGCCTACCCCGACTCCCACCCCGACACCCGGTCCCGCCTCCACTGCGCGCGCCTTGCGTCCCGCGCGGCGGTCGGCGTCGCTGGGCCAGCCGACGCCGTTGCCAGAGCTGCTGCGACAGCGCATCCCCGCGCTGGATGGCGTGCGCGGCCTGGCCATCATCTTGGTGCTGCTGCACCAGTTCAACATCATGGACCCGCAAGCGTCGCTGCCCTTGCGCCTGCTGACCGCCACGGTCGAACCCGGCTGGATCGGCGTGCAGCTGTTCTTTGTCCTGTCCGGCTTCCTCATCACCGGAATCCTGCTGGACGCCAAGAACACCCCGTCATTCTTCGGCCCGTTCTATCGGCGACGCCTGCAGCGCATCTTCCCCCTCTACTATCTGGTCCTGGCGGTCACGTTCCTGGTGCTGCCGCGATTGACCACCTGGCCGATGTCGATGCTGGGCGCCGGCCACGACCACCTCCGATACTGGCTGTACCTGCAGAACTGGCCGGTGTGGCACAGCCGCGGCGTCGGCCTGCTGGGCCACACCTGGTCGCTGGCGGTGGAGGAGCAGTACTACCTGGTGTGGCCGCTGGCGGTCTGGGCCCTCACCCAGCGCGGGCTGGTGCGCCTGTCGCTGGTCATCGTGGCCGGCGCTTTTCTGCTGCGGGTTGTCCTGCGCGCCACCGGCGTCGCCCCGGAGTTGATCTACTCGTCGACTGTGACCCGCGCCGACGCGCTGGCCATGGGCGGCCTGGTGGCCATCGCGGCCCGCCGCGCCGATGGGGCGGCCTGGCTGCGGCGGCATCTGGACCGGTGGACGGTGCTGCTGATCGCGGCGCTGGCCGTGGTGACGGTGGCCAGCCACGCCCTGTCGCGCAAGCAGATCATCACCCAGACGTTTGGCTATTCGATCCTGGCCCTGGCCTTCGCGGTGCTGATCGCCTGGACGGTGCTGCAATCGACGACCGGGGCCGGCCGGCTGGTGACCTGGCTGTCGTGGCGGCCGCTGGGCGCCGTGGGACGTGTCAGCTATGGGATGTACCTGTTTCACCTGCCGCTGCACCTTTACGCCACGCGGGTGCTGCTGGCTCCCACCCTGGACGGCGACGGGGCCACGCCTCACCTGGCGCTGGCGGCCGGCTATTTCTTCGGCGCCAGCCTGGTGGTGTTTCTGCTGGCCCAGCTTTCGTGGTCGCTGTTCGAAAAACATCTGCTGGCCTGGTCGCCGCGACAGAATTAGATCCGGGCGGCGTGCCCGCGGTTTAAGATGTCGCGGTGCCGCTGTCTCCGGTCGCGTCGCTGTCCCTGTCGTTGCTGGCCGCCCTTGCTGACGGGACGGGCGCCGGTCCGGCCAGCGACGCCGGCGATGACTTCGCCGCCGAGGCCAGCCTGCTGTATCGCATCGCCGCCTGCGGGCCGGTCGCCGCCACCGGCGCTGGCATTCGCGGCGTGCCGCCGTCAACAACGGGTCCGCTGCCCGGCTCGCTGCCCGCCGAGGTGGCCGACAAGCACTGCCAGCAGATGCGGTTTCTCATCAACCGCTGGCGCCGCCGCTGGATCGAACAGGCGGTGCCGTTTCTGGCCAGCATCGTCCCCGCCACCGTCCCCACGGAGGTCGTCTATCCCTTTGGCGGCGGCGATCTGTTCACCGCGCTGGCCACGTTCCCGCACGCTGTCACCATCACCACGCTGTCGCTGGAGCCGTCGGGCAATCCGCTGATGTTCGGCCAGGCCACGCCGGCGGAACAGGAGCACGCGCTGAGCGCCTTTCGCGATCACGTTCGCCGCCTGTCGTACGCCACGCACAGCAAGACCACCAACCTGCTGGCCTTCCGCCACGAAGCCTTGCCCGACCAGCTGGCCTTCGCCCTGCTGGCCCTGGTGGCCTTCGACATGGAGCCGGTCAGCCTGCGCTATTTCGAGGTGGATGACGCCGGCACGCTGCACTACCTGACCAAGAGCCAGATCGACGCTCACACCAAGCGGCGGTTCGCCAACATGGAGCTCGGTTTCCGCCGGCGCGGCGACGCCAGCGCCCCGCGGCGCCTGCACCGCCACCTGCAGGCGAACCTGGCGGATCAACCGCTGGGGCGAACGCCCGGCGTGCTGGCGCACCTGTCGTCCAAGGGCCACGTCGCCGCCATGACCAAGGCGGCCAGCTTTCTGCTGTGGTCGCCTTCGTTCGCGCGCATTCGCAACTACCTGCTGGAGCACGCCGACTGGATGATCAGCGACGCCACCGGCATCCCGCCGCACTTTGCCGCCGCCAGTTTCGAACAGGAGACCTGGGGGCACTTCACCGGCGCCTTTCTGGCGGCGTCACCCGAGCACGAGCAGGACTTCGTGCGCCTGTGGGCGTCGCAACCGACGCGCGCGCTTCCTTTCGGATTCGGCTATCCCGACAAGCAGGGCAATGACCACCTGCTGGTCACGCGACGCCGGGCCGCCGCCCCTTGAGCCGCCCTTCGCGACGACAGGCCCTGCTGGCGCCGCTGGCCCTGCTGACGCCGACGTGCTTCGGGGACCGTCGGGCCCAGGCCGCCCCGCGCGAGCTCCGGTTCAAGGTGCCCCAGGGCGTGGTGCGCGTCTACCGGCCACCCCACTATGACGCCGCCACGGCCGGCCTGGCGATCTACGTCCACGGGTTGTACACCGACGTCGACCACGCCTGGACGGAACACCGGCTGCCCGAACAGTTCGCCGCCAGTCGCCGAAACGCGCTCTTCATCGTTCCCGCCGCCCGCTCCGAGGCGGCGGCGATGCCCCCCTGGGACGATCTGCAGACCCTGCTGGATCTCGTCGCGCGCGAGCTGCCCGACCTGCTGCCCGACGCCACCGCCCCGCTGGTGATCGCCGGCCACAGCGGCGCCTACAAGCAGATCGTGCAGTGGCTGCCCCACCCGCGCGTGCACACGCTGCTGTTCCTGGACGCTCTTTACGGCGGCGAAGTCGAACTGCGCGCCTGGCTGGACGCCGCGACAGAGAACAGGATGGCGCTGGTCAACCACGACACCATCCCCGCCGCCCACACCTTCATTCAAGATGTCCCCTACGCCCTCTACCGCAAACGCTGCCCGACCCAGCTGACGTCGCTGACCCCCGCCGAGCGCCAGGCCAAGCTGCTGTCAATGGACACCCGCACCGACCACTTCGGGATCGTCACCAACGCAACGGTGCTGCCAATGCTGCTGCGGTGGTCGCCCCTGCCCGCGCGCGGGTGAGGCCCCTCGCCCCGCTCAGTCAACGACCTTCGACCATGGGCGCGCGTCAGTTCTCCTTCTTCGATTTGCCGCCGCGGGTGGCGACTGCCTGGCCGAAGACCGGGCGCTTTCGTGGGGCGCAGTCCGACGGATCAAAGTCGTCGGCCTGGAACTTCTGTTTCAGGCGGCCGCTGTCGCCGTCGGCCAGCACCTCGACCTCCAGCGTGTGCGTCCCTTTTTGCTTGTTCGAGCAATACGACAGCACGTAGTGGCTGGCGCTCATGGCGTCCAGCTTCTTGCTGACGTCCGAAAAAGCGCGGGTGAGATCCTTGGTTTGCGCCGACAGAAACGTCTCGCCGTGGCCCAGCGGCTCCAGCTCTTCCTTCTTCACGCGCTCGCCGATGCCGATGACAAAGACGTTGATCCCCGACTTTTCGATGGCCGCCTGCACATCGCGGGCGCTGACCTTGTGGGCCAGGTCGCCGCGATCGGTGAACACCACCAGGTTGCCGAAGGCGTGGGGGACAGAGGCGTCGTCGCGGCGATGGCGCACCACCTCCAGGCCTTTCACGATGGCGCCGTTCAGGTTCGACTGGCGCGACCGCGGCCGGAACGCGCGCAGGCCGTCCAGCGACCCGCGCACGTCGTTCGCCTCGAAGGTCAGCACCGGCACCAGATCGGGTCCGCCGTCGAACGCGCTGACCGCCACCTCTTGCAGGCGCCCCACCCGATCGCACAGGCGGCTGACGGCGGTGACCAGCGTCGGCATGTCTTCCGAATCGGCGATGGGCCCGGCCATGTCGACCAGCACCAGCGTCGATTGCGACATCGCCACGCGCGGATCCAGCAGGGCGCGCCTGCCTTTCTTCTCGGAGATCAACTTGCCGTCTTCATAAACGCGAAAGCTGGACGCGTTCAGATCGGGCACCGGTTTGTCCTCGGCGGTGTTGACGGTGAAATACACCGCGACGTTGCCCGTCGATTGCGCGACGGAGTCGATCTTTCTCACGTGCAGGTTTCCGCCGCAGCCGATGGTCGACGCTGCGCAGACCGACACCAACACTCCGGCGATGAAGCCCCCCGTGGATGCCCGGTGGTGTTCTTCCATGGCGCCGAATGCTAACGCAGACGAAAACC
>DATLVT010000756.1:0-19460 GCA_035577105.1 Polyangia bacterium | reverse complement strand
CAGATCGACACCCAGGCCAACGTGATTCAGGCCCTCGATTCGAAACGCGTCGACGGCGCCGCGGTCGATCTGTCCAACATGGCCTGGCTGGTGCGCCGCCATCCGGACAAGTACGTCGACGCCGGGAAGCACTGGCAGACGCAGCTTTACAGCGCGGCCGTGCGCCAGGGCGATCCCGATTGGCTGCAATTCGTGAACACGGTCTTCAACGTGGCCATGCACGGCAACGACACCGCGATGTATGACAAGGCCTTCAAAGAATATTTCGGTGTCCAGCTGCCCGGGCGCGTGCCGGGCTTCCCGAACATCTGAACTTGCACGCCGCCTGGCTGCTGCTGCCACCGGCGACGACAAGACGGGCAAGACAGACAAGACGGGCAAGACAGACAAGGCAAGACGGTCGTCGTGGCTTATCACCTGAATTTTGGATTCGTCTGGCAGCACTTTGACCGTCTGGCGTTCGGCCTCTTGCTGAGCCTGGCCATGGCGGCGCTGGCCATCGCCGTCGGCAGCGTGATCGGCCTGGCGCTGGCGGTGGCGTACGTGTCGGGTGGCCAGGCGACGCGCGCGCTGGTCTCCGCCTACGTCGAGATCTTTCGCAACGTCCCCCTGCTGCTGTTCGTGTACCTGGTCTTCTACGGCATCCCCACCCAGTTCGACCTTCGTTACGGACCGACGACGTCCTTCATCGTGACGCTGTCGATCTATGCGGGCGCCTATCTGGTCGAGGTCTTTCGGGCCGGCCTGCAGGCGGTGCCGGCCGGACTGATCGAGGCGGGCAAGGCCATCGGGCTGACGCCCTGGCAGCGCCTGGTGTCGGTGCGGCTGCCCACCATGCTGCGCATCGCGCTGCCGGCGCTGGGCAACAATTTCGTGTCGCTGTTCAAGGACACGTCGGTGGCGGCGGTGATCGCCGTGCCCGAGCTGACGTTCGGCGCGCAGTGGATCAACCTCAACAGCTTTCGCGTGGTCGAGGTGTTCATGGTCATCACGGTGATGTACCTGGGCGCCGGCTACGGTCTGCTGCGCCTCATGCGCCTGGTCGAGGGGCGGGTCTCGGTGGGGCGGACATGAATGGGATGCTGTCAGCCATGCGCGAGGCCCTGCCGTTCCTGGGCAAGGGGCTGTCGGTGACGCTGGCGGTCTCGGGGCTGGTGGTGACGCTGTCGCTGGTGGTGGGCCTGCTGCTGGGGACGCTGCGGGTCTTCGGGCCGCCGGCGGTGCGGCCGCTGATCCAGGCCTTCAGCGACGTGGTGCGCGGGATCCCCGTGCTGGTGCTGATCTTCTTCGTCTTCTACGGACTGCCGGCGCTGATGGTGAACCTGAACGCCTTCACGGCGGCGGTGGTGGCCTTGACGCTGTTCTCGACGGCGCAGGTGACCGAGCTGGCCCGGGGCGCCCTGCAGTCGATTCACTTCGGGCAGACGGAAGCGGCCAAGTCCATCGGCCTGACCTTTGGCCAGCGCATGGCGTACGTGCTGCTGCCCCAGGCGGCCTCGCGCTTCTTGCCGGCCTGGGTGAACAGCGTCAGCGACGCGGTCAAGGGCAGCGCGCTGGTGTCGCTGATCGGCGTGGTGGATCTGATGCTGGCCATCCAGCAGGTGATCGGGCGAACCTATCAAACGCTGCCGCTGTACCTTCTGGGCGCGGTGATCTATTTCATCATCAACTATGGCCTGTCCACGCTGAGCCGCTGGCTGGAGCGGCGCACCGGCTTCAAGGCGCAACACTGAAATGAAAACAGCGGAGACATCGAGAGCCGGCGCGCAGTCCGCGAACGCCAGCGCCAATGACACGCCGGTGGTGGCCATCCGGGGCCTCAAGAAATCGTTCGGCGACACCGTCGTCCTGCGCGGCATCGACCTGGACGTGCACCGCGGCCAGGTGGTGACCATCATCGGTCCGTCGGGCTCGGGCAAGACCACGCTGCTCCGCTGCATCAACCTCCTCGAGATCTACGACGAAGGCAGCGTCACTATCGACGGCGTCGAGGTCGGTTACCGCGGCAAGGGCAGCGAGCGCCGGTTGCGTGGCGAGCGCGAGCTGGCGTCTATTCGCGCCGAGACCGGGATGGTCTTTCAGATGTTCTATCTGTTCCCGCACCTGACGGCGCTGCAGAACGTGACGCTGGGCCTGACCAAGGTGCGCAAGCTGTCCAGGGCGGAGGCCACCGAGGTGGGGGCTGGCTGGCTGAAACGCGTGGGGCTGGCCGACCGCATGCACCACCTGCCGTCGCAGCTGTCCGGCGGCCAGCAGCAGCGCGTGGGGATCGCCCGCGCCGTGGCCATGGGACCGAAGGTGCTGCTGCTGGACGAGATCACCTCGGCGCTGGATCCGTCGCTGGTGGGCGAGGTGCTGGCCGTGGTGCGCGCCCTGGCGGAAGAAGGCCGGACGATGATCCTGGTGACGCACGAGATGGCCTTTGCCAAGCAGGTCTCCGACCGGGTTGTCCGCATGGAAAACGGCGTCATCGTCGCGCAAGGTCCGCCGGCGGAGACTCTCCCGAGATGTGACGAATCATGAGAGCGCAGAAGTAACCCACGCACCACGATTGCGTGGCGGCGTCGGTGAGGCGATCAGCTCGCCGGCGCTGTGCGGTCGTCGTCACGATCAGGCGAGTGGCAACGACAGGCTGTGCCATTGCACCATGCCCCCGCTGATGTTGGCCACGCGGGTGACGCCGGCCTTCTCCAGAATGGCCGCCGCCGCGGCGCTGCGCCCGCCCGAGCGACAGACGATCACCACGGGTCGATCATCGGCATCGGCATCCGCATCGGCCTCGCCCCCCGCCGGTAGCTCCGACAGTCGCCCCCGCAGCTGGCCCAGGGGAATCAGGCGCGCGCCCACGATGTGCCCCAGCTCGCCGTCAAACTCCTCGGGCTCGCGCACGTCCAGGATCGTGACCTCCGCCAGGTGCTGGGCGACCCACTCCGGTTCGATGGTGGGGACGCCGGCATAGGTGCGCACCACCGGGCCCCAGGCGATCTCCGCGGGCAGCACCTGCGACGCGGCGCCGGCCGCCGGTCGGCCGCACTGCAGATTCGCCGGCACGGCCAGCTCCATCTGCTTGGGATGGGGCAGGCCCAGGTTGGCCATGAATCCGGCGAAGTCGTCCTCGCTGCGCGCGCCCCCCAGCCGCGGGTTGTGCGCCCGTTCTTCCCCGACGCTGGTCGCCGTGCGGCCCGCGTAATCGTGCCCCGGGTACAGCAAGCATCGGTCGGGCAGCGTGAAGATCTGGCTGTAAACCGACCGGTACAGCGTGCGCGCGTCGCCTTGCTGGAAATCGGTTCGCCCCGCGCCACGCACCAGCAGGGCATCACCCGTGAAGGCCATGGTGCGATCGGCGGTGACGTAGGTCAGGCAGCCGCCGGTGTGTCCGGGCGTGGCGCGGACCTGCAGGCTCTCGCCGCCAAAGGTGATGGTGTCTCCCTGATCCAGCAGCCGGTCGGCCCCCGCGGCGCCCGCCTTGGCCGAGATGCCGATGCGGCTGCCCAGCTTTTGCTGGAACAGCCAGGCCGCGGTGACGTGATCGGCGTGGACGTGCGTCTCCAGCGTGTACACCAGCTGCGCCCCCAGCTCGCGCAGCAGCGCCGCGTCGCGGACGAACTGATCCCAGACCGGATCGATCAGCACCGCCTGGCGCGACGGCGCGTCGACCAGAAGGTAGGTGTACGTCGAGGAGAGCGCGTCGAAGAGCTGACGGAAGATCAGCGCGCCCGGCCCGCCGCCCGGCCGAACGCCGGACCGACCGCTCACCAGTGCGAGACCAGCTGGTACTCGGCCATCAACCTGGGGAGCATCTTCACCCCCAGCAGCTTGACGCCGGGAACCAGCTCGCCCTTGTCGATGCCCCGCGCCGCCAGATCCTCCTCGATGACGAAGACCGGGATCTTCCGCTTGTCGACGAGATCGACGACGTCCTTGTCCATGCGCGGCGCCTGCGTCTGCTTCCAGGTCCCCAGCGTCAGCGGCGGCGCACCCTGCCCGGCCACCGCATAGTTGACCGCGTTGCCGCGCAGCACGACCGTGTGCTCCGCGCCGGCGCCCTGCATGGCGGCCAGCACCCACAAGATGGTGTCGTCCTGCTCCTCGATGACCGCCCGGTAGGCCGACTCGACGATGTTCAGTGTTTTCTTGGCCATGGCACCCTCACTTGGTCGGAATCACGAGGACGTTGTCGGACGCCTCGCAGAAGGCGTGAAAATCGGCCGGCGAGCCCCGGCGCGTGCCGGCGATGAACTCGCCCACGCCGCGCTCGTCGACGCACATGCCGCAGTTGACCCAGTCGATCTTGCCGCCGTTTGCCTCGGCCAGCGCCAGCAGCGCCGCGACCTGATCCTTGGTGGTGGGGTGATTCTCCTCGGCCAGGTTCTTGCCGTGCACCGGGTTGGGGTGCGCCGTCTGCTTGGCGAACGCCAGCCCCGCCGCGCCTTCGTAGGCGAAAACGTTGATGACGTGCCCCCGGCGCGCCGCCGCGTCGAGGATCCGGAAGGCCGTGGTCAGGTTCTCGGACTCGTACGGCGGATCCATGAGGGCGATGGACAGTGTCTTCTTTGCCATGGCTGCCTCCTAGTGCCACAGGGTCTTGTGACCCGCCTCGAGATGATCCACCACGACGTCGATGGGCGTCGCCGTCACGCCGTCCCGCAGCCTGGTGATGCCGCGTTCTTTCAAGGCAAAGTCATCGGCCAGGATGGCCACACCCGCGCTGGCCAGCGCCGCCAGCGCCGGAGCCTTTGCCGCCGGACGCGCCGCGAACACCGCGTTCTGCACCAGCAGCACCGTGACCTTGTTGCCCGCCTCGACCAGTCCCTTGGCCAGGTCCAGGTAATAGGCCACGTCGTTCGACTCCAGCAGGTCCCGTGATTCGATGAGCAGGTAATCAGTCATCTCGTCCCTCCCCCGATCGTTGGTGGCTGGACGCTAACGGATGAACCTGGGGGATGCAATCGATGCCCGGCCCGATGGCCGAGCGCCCGGGCACCTACGGCAGCGACTTGAAGAAGCGCCAGCTGCGCGCCGGTTGCTGCGGCAGGTTGTCGAGGTGGCCGCCTGTGGTCGGGTGGCAGTAGACGATGGGGAACTCGGCCGGGCAGCTGGTGAACCTCTGGCAGTTGCCGTTCGAAGGATCGTCATAGGTGGCGCGTGGGCTGGTCATGAAGTCGCCCTGACACTTGTTGGTCTTGAGGGCGCGGGTGATGGCGCGCTGGGTTCCGATGGGGAGATTGCCGACGTCCATCTCGTTGTGGCTCCAGATGCCGGGCGTGGGCAAGGTGGTGCACGGCGGGGCCGAGGTGGCGCCGGTGGCCAGGCCGCCCGAGCTGGGGGCGACCGCGCGCAAGAGCTTCATGCCATAGACGCAGCCCATCTGATTGGACAGCCATCCGCCGCTGCTGTGGCCGGTCATGAACACGCGGTGCTGGTCGTAGCAAAGATTCTTGGCCGTGCTGGCCAGGATCGTCTCGATGTACTTGTATTCGATCGAGTCGGTGCGCATGTCGTCGAAGCAGGCCCCGTTCGGCGACGAGCCGGGATCGGGCTGCAGGCCGATCTGGATGACCCCCTCGGTGCCGGCCGCCGTGGCGAAATCCCAGCCGTTGGGGTGCATCCCGCCGCCGCCGCACCCGGGCGCGAGGAAGACGACGAAGTAAGGTTTCTTGTTGTCATAGTTCGTCGGCAGCTTGACGAAGTAGACGCGATTGCCGGTGCCGCGGTTCGGCCCCGGGGGCGGGATGGTGACCATGAAATTGACCCAGGCGTTCAGCATCTGCCCGGGATCCTGACCGCAACCGGCGGTCATCTTCACCGTCGAGAAATCTTCGATGCCGGTCGAACCACCCCAGGCGGCGTCACCGCTTGCTTCGCTGACGTTCGTGTCGGCGGCAGCCACGGCGTCAACGGCCGCATCAGGAACGGGCGCGCCGCCGCTTCCCTCGACCGAGCCTCCGCTGCCGCTGGTGCCACCGCTGCCGCTGATGGCTCCCCCGCCGCCGCCGCTGCCCGACAGAGCGCCGCCGGTACCGGCGGTCTTGCCGCCCGTCCCGTTGACCACCGGGTCTTGCGAGGTGGCGCAGCCCCCGACACCGACGACACCAACCACCAGCCCGGCCAGCGCGGTCAGACCAACGGTTCGAAACGGCCAAGCAGATGATCGCACGGTAGCCTCCTGGTTCCGCCGAGTGTGTACCGGTCGGGCAAGATCCAGAACGCTCGCAGGGGACGCGTCCGACTGGACCAGCAATTGAGCCAAAACGCTACCCCGTCCGCGTCCCGCTGGAAAGGCCGAATGCGGCGTCGCCGCGAATTCAAAAGTTCAGGTCAGGGACTTTTCGGGCAGCCGATCGGCGCGGTGGAAATCACCACGTCATCAATGAAGACGTCGATGGGGACATTGAACGGGTGCGCGAAGAATCCCAGGAACAGCTTGTCGAATGTGGGGGCGTGCCACAGTCCGTCGGCGGGCGGCGCGGCGCCCTCCGAACAGCCGCCGGTCTTGATCACGTCGACGGCCGTTTGCGGCTTGCCGTCCAGGGACAGGTGCATCTCGTCCTTGCTGCCGTCGAACGTCCATTCGACGCAGATCCACTGCTTCTCTGCGTAACCGGGCGGCGACGGTTTGTCACCGCAATCGACGGTCGGGGGATCCGACTCCTGGGCGCGAATGGTGTACGCGGCCATCAGTCCGCCGAATTTTCCGCCGTAGGCGTACTTCGCGATGCGCGTCATCGCGGGCAACGGGCCGGTCCCTTCGATTATGTTGAAATGCTCGGTCGGCGTCTGCGACAGCCAGAACATCATGCGTCCGTACATCTTGTTGCCGGGCAGCGGAAACACCGGAGCGCCGCGCTTGATGATCTGAAGCATGCTGGTCACGCCGGTGGCCGTGGTGAAGTGAGCGGCCTGCTTGCCCTGAGACGCCCGCACGGTGTCGACGCGAACGGTCCCCCCGGTGACGTTGGTGGTCCAGTTGGGGCTGAGGTCGGTACCCACGGCGTATTTCTCGAAGTCGTCACAGTACAGCGCCGGCGCGGCGCAGTTGCCGCTGCTGCCGCCGCTGCCCACCGTGGCGTCGCCGGCGTCGACGGTCGGCGCCGCGTCGGACGCGCCTGCCCCGCCGCTGCCGCCGGCCGCCGTCGCGTCCGTTTCGGCGTCAGGCGCCCCGGTCGCGCCGCCCTGTCCCCCGCTGCCACCGATCGGCGACGTGCCGCCGCTGCCGCTTGAAGCGCTGCCCCCGCTGCCGGTGCTGGCGCCCCCCGTCCCGCCGGGCCCCCGGTCCGCTGGACGGCGTGCTGGTGCAACCCAGACCCAGAAGCCCCAGCAGCACAACGTGGCCAAGGTGACGCATGGGTCGATACTGCCATCGGAACGGCCTGCAAACCAGCGTGCGGCGCAAGTGACAACTCGGCAACAGATGGTCCGCCGCCTGGCACCACCACGACGACAGTGGCATGCAGATGGCCATGTTAAATTCCGCCCCCATGCTCGCGCACACCGACAAGGAGTTTGG
Organism: Polyangia bacterium; assembly: GCA_035577105.1. GTDB lineage: Bacteria > Myxococcota_A > Polyangia > Fen-1088 > Fen-1088 > DATKEU01. Next base: position 11,953 of record DATLVT010000756.1, on the reverse strand, counting down.
TCAGGAGTTGAAAGTTCTGCGCGAACGGCTGTCAACAATGGCCGAGCGCGCAGCGGCCCAGATCGCGCTGGCCATGAAGGCGCTCAGCGATCAAAGCGACGATCTGGCCAACCAGGTCGTGCGCGGCGACGCCGTCATCGACACCGACGAAAATGAGATCGATCGCCTGGCCATGCAGCTTCTGGCCATGCGGCATCCGGTCGCCTCCGACCTGCGCTTTGTCACCATGGCGCTGAAGTTCGTCGTCGACGTCGAACGCATCGGCGATCTGGCGAGCGGCATCGCCAAGCGCGCGCTGGAGTTGAACCGGTTGCCGCCGCTCGAGTCGCGCGGCGACCTCAACCTGCTGGCCACCATGGTGCAAAAGAACCTGCACGGCGCCATTCACAGCTTCGTGCAGAGCGACGTCCAGCAAGCGACCGCCGTGATCAAGGCCGACGTGGAGATCGACAAGCTGAACGCCAGCCTGTTCGCCCAGCTGATCGCCCACGTGGCCGCCGATCCAGCGACCGTGACCCGTGTCCTTCCGCTGACCTCGGTGTGCCGGTACCTGGAAAGGATCGGCGACCACGTCAAGAACCTGGCCGAGGAAGTCATCTTCATGGTCGAGGCCACTGACGTGAGGCATCGCGCCGTCACCTGATCGACCCGAAATTGTCGCAGTTCCGTAACAATTCGGTGCGGAGATCTTACGGTCATTCTCGCGGCGGCGGACTAAGGTGTGCGCCAGTCCCCCGTGTATGGACATTTCGTCTCAGGCGAAGACGACATTGCCGGCGCGGCGGCGACCAGCCAATCAATAAGGAGATCTCTCGCAATGACCAAGACAACCATCGGGGCGTCCGCCCTCGCCGTCCTCGCGCTCGCTTCCACGCCCGCCGCCTTCGCGGCCGGCGCCACGCTGAACGGCAGCGGGTCGACGCTGTCGAAACCGTATCAAGAGACGGCCATCGAGGAGTTCAAGAAGGCCAACAAGGGCGTCACTCTCAACTACGGCGGCGGCGGCAGCGGCAAGGGTCGTCAGGATCTGGCCGACATGGTCGTCGACTTTGCCGGCTCCGACTCGCCCTACAAGGAAGCCGACCTGGCCAAGATCAAGGGCGGCGACGTGCTGTACTTCCCGATCCTGCTGGGCCCGATCACGGTCAGCTATAACGTTGACGGCGTCGCCAAGCTGCAGCTGTCGGCGGAGACCATCGCCAGGATCTTTCAGCGCGACATCAAGAAGTGGAACGACAAGGCCATCGCCGCCGACAACCCGGGCATCAAGCTGCCCGACCTGGACATCGTGGTCGCCCACCGCGCCGACGGTTCGGGCACCACCCAGAACTTCACCGAGTACCTGAACGGCGCCGCCAAGGGCGTCTGGAAGCTGAAGAGCGGGTCCACCGTTGAATGGCCGGCCGACACGCAGGCGGGCCAGGGCAACGGCGGCGTCGCCCAGATCGTGAAGTCAACCAAGGGCGCCATCGGATACGTCGACCTGTCGGACGCCAAGGCGTCGGGTCTGAAATATGCCGCGGTGAAGAATCAGTCCGGCAAGTTCGTCGAGCCGACGACCTCCGCGGCCTCCGCCGCCGGCGACGGCATCGAGGTGAAGAGCAACCTCCTGTTCAGCGCGCTGAACGCCAAGGGTGACAAGGCGTACCCCATCACCTGCCAGACCTGGGTGATCGTCTATGCCAAGCAGACCGACAAAGCCAAGGGCGAGGCCTTGAAGGCGTACCTGAAATTCCTGGTCAAGGACGGACAGAAGTTGCTGGGCGAGATCGACTATGCGCCGCTGCCCGCCAGCCTTCAGGAAAAGGCCGTCAAGCAGCTGGAGAAGATCCAGGTTCCATAGGGAGAGCAGATGCACGATCTACGGGGACATCGGGCTTACGCGGACGGCGCCTTCCGCTGGGCGGCGGCGGGCGCGGCCGCGCTGGTGCTGCTGATCCTCGGCCTCATCTTCATCACCATCACCAGCCGCTCGCTGCCGGTGTTTCACCAGATGGGGCTGGGGTTCTTCACCACCAGCCGCTGGTCGCCCGCCGATGCCCTGTTCGGCGCGCTGGCCTTCATCTGGGGTACGGCCTTCACCGCGCTGATCGCGCTGGCGATCGCCGTGCCGGTGAGCCTGGGGATGGCCCTGTTCATGACCCAGGTGGCGCCGCCGGCCATCAAGAAACCGCTGGTGTACCTGACCGATCTTCTGGCCGGGGTTCCGTCGGTGGTGTTTGGCCTGTGGGGCGTGCTGGTGCTGTCGCAGCACTTTGGTCTGGGCCGGTCATTTCTCACGGCCGGCGTCATCCTGGCCATCATGATCATTCCCATCATCACCTCGCTGTCGCGCGAGGTGATCGAGACGACGCCCCCCGGTGACAAGGAAGGCGCCCTGGCCCTGGGGGCCACGCGCTGGGAGATGATCGGCGCCGCGGTCCTTCCGCACAGCGCCGGTGGACTGGTGGGCGCCGTGATGCTGGGCCTGGGCCGGGCCATGGGCGAGACCATCGCCGCCGCGCTGGTGATCGGCTCGGCGCTGGGGCAGATCACCCTCTCTCCGCTGGCGCCGGGCAACTCGATGCCGGCGGTGATCGCCAACGAATGGGGCGAGGCGGATGCCCTGCACAAGTCGGCGCTGATCGCGCTGGCGGTGACGTTGTTCGTCATCACCATCATCGTCAACCTGGCGGCGACGGCGATCGTGCAGCGTTCAATGAGAAAGGGACAGGGGTCTTGATCGATCTCGCCGAGGTGACCAGCGCGCCTCCCGATCTCAGCGCCAGGCGCAGCTGGCGCTCGGTCAAGAGCAGCGCCATGACCGGGTTGATGATCGCCTCGGTGGTCCTGGTGGCGCTGCCCCTCATCGCCGTGGTGTCGGCGATCTTCGGGCGTGGCGTGACCGTGGCCTTCCAGAATTTTCCAGACTTCTTCATCAAGGAGATCCCGTCGGTGGCGCGCCGCGCGGGGCCCGGCATGGGCCCGGCCATCCTGGGCACGTTGCTGGTCACCGGGGCCGCCACGTTGATCGCGGTGCCGCTGGGCGTCCTGGGGGCCGTCTACCTGCACGAGTACGGCCGGGGCAATCGGTTTTCGCGGCTGGTTCGTTTCATGGCCACGGTCATGACCGGCGTCCCGTCCATCGTGATGGGCCTGTTCATCTACGTGCTGTGGACGCTGCATTTCGGTTACTCGGCCTTCGGCGGTTCGCTGGCCCTGGCCTGTCTGATGTTGCCGGTGGTGATCGGCGCGACCGAACAGATGTTAAAGCTGGTCCCCCATCATCTGCGCGAGGCCTCGTACGCCCTGGGCACGTCAAAGAGCCGCACCATCTTGACGGTGGTTCTGCCGGCGGCGCTGCCCGGCATCGTGTCGGGCTCGCTGCTGGCGGTGGCGCGCGCGGCCGGCGAGACCGCGCCCCTGCTGTTCGCCGTGGGGGCGGCCACCGAGTACAACCCGCACCTGTTCGAAGAGGCGAACACCGCCCTGTCGATCCAGATCTTCGGCAACGCGACGTCATCGTTCGTGGCGGCCCAGGACCGGGCGTGGGGCGCCGCCCTGACGCTGGTCTTGCTGACGTTTGTCATCACGCTGGTCGCGCGGATCTTCACCGCGCGCATTGCACGCAGGAGGTAGTCCACAGATGCTCTCCGAGGAACGATTTGAGACCGACAGCCGAACGCCGCGCGATCGCTCTGGCCCGAAAGGGATCATTGTCAGCCCACCGGTGGCCAGCAATCGTTCGGACACGCCGGTTGTCTTCGATCTCGCCGACCTGGAGGTCTATTACGGCACCTTCCGCGCCGTCCGCGGCGTGACCATGAAGATCTTCAAGAACGAGATCACCGCCTTCATCGGCCCCTCCGGGTGCGGCAAGACCACCGTGCTGCGCAGCTTCAACCGCATGCACGACGTCACCCCGGGGGCGCGGGTGGCCGGCGGCCTGCGCTACCGCGGCGCGGAGCTGTACGCCCCCACCGTGTCGGCCACGGAGGTGCGACGGCGCATCGGCATGGTCTTTCAAAAACCCAACCCGTTTCCGAAGAGCATCTACGACAACGTGGCCTTCGGTCCCCGTTCCAGCGGCGTCAGCAACAAGGCCGACCTGGACGTCGTCGTGGAGAAATCACTGCGAAGCGCGGCGCTGTGGGACGAGGTCAAGGATCGACTGAAGGCCTCGGCGCTGGGGATGTCGGGCGGACAGCAGCAACGCCTTTGCATCGCCCGCACCATCGCCGTCGGCCCCGAGGTCGTGCTGATGGACGAGCCGTGCAGCGCGCTGGATCCGATCGCCACCGCCCGCATCGAGGAGCTGATGCGCGAGCTGAAGAGCAGCTTCACAATCGTGATCGTCACGCACAACATGCAGCAAGCCGCCCGGGTCAGTGACCGGACGGCTTTCTTCACCACCGAGATCGATCCCAAGTCCGACCGCCGCACCGGCACCCTGGTCGAGTACGACGAGACGACCAAGATCTTCTCCAACCCCAGCGACGAACGGACCGAGAACTACATCACCGGCCGCTTCGGCTGAGTGGCCGGCAGGGTTTCACCTCCCTCTGCTCCCTTGCTCCTCTTGACCCGGGTGGCCCCTACTTGGCCGCCGAGTCGGTCTGCCACAGCGCGAAGGGGTGGTTCTGCGGGTCGGTGAGGATGGCGAACCAGCCCATCCCGGGCACCGGCGATTTTTCCTTCATGACCTTGGCGCCCAGCTTCTTCGCGCGCTCGGCGGTCTGTTCGATCGATTCGACGTTCACGTAATTGATCACCGGCGGCGCATCCGCATCGGGGCGTTTCATGATCCCGCCGTTGATGCCGCCTGGCTGGGTGGCCATACCTTGGGGGTTGGTCTCGACGGTACGGACCAGCAGGTAGCCGGACATTCCGGGGGGCGCCTCGATCTTCCAGTCGAAGATGCTGGTGTAAAACTTGGCCAGCGCCTGCGGATCGTCTGCGTAGATTTCGAAGTGGCTGAGCGCGTTTTTTCCCATGTGACCCTCCCGCGCGAAATATGCGACGTGGTCGGGCCACCGCAAGCAATTCTTCGACGACAAATCAGCGACGACGGCGTGTCAGGCGCGTATAGAATTGGGGTTGCCCCCAATGCCCATGTCCAAGAACGAGCACATCAACCGCTGGGTCAACGAAGTCGCCGATCTCTGTAAACCGGAGCAGATCGTCTGGTGCGACGGCTCGGAAGACGAGCGGCAGCGTCTGACCGCGCTGGCCGTCAAGACCGGCGCTCTCATTCCCCTCAATCAAGAGAAGATGCCGGGGTGCTATCTGCACCGCAGCCACCCCTCTGATGTGGCCCGCACCGAACATCTGACGTTCGTCTGTCCAGAGACCAAGGAAGAGGCGGGACCCAACAACAACTGGATGCCGCCCGCCGAGGCGCGGACCAAGGTGGGCGCCCTGTTCAGCGAATCAATGAAGGGTCGCACCCTGTACGTGGTGCCTTTCCTGATGGGCCCGGCCGGCTCGCCGTTCTCCAAGGTCGGCGTCGAGCTCACCGATTCGATCTACGTCGTCCTCAACATGCGCATCATGACCCGCATGGGTCAGGCGGCCCTGGAGCACCTGGGCAGCTCGGACGATTTCACGCGCTGCCTGCATTCGCTGGGCGATCTGTCGCCTGATCGCCGGTACATCGTTCACTTCCCGCAGTCGAACGAGGTCTGGTCGATCGGCTCGGGCTATGGCGGCAACGCGCTGCTGGGCAAAAAATGTCTGGCCCTGCGCATCGCCAGCGTGCTGGGGCGCGACGAAGGCTGGCTGGCCGAGCACATGCTGATCGTCGGCATCACCACGCCCGAAGGGAAAAAGCACTACGTCACCGGCGCCTTCCCGTCGGCCTGTGGCAAGACCAACCTGGCCATGCTGGTCCCACCCGCCAGCATGAAAGGATGGAAGGTCGAGACCGTGGGCGACGACATCGCCTGGCTGCGCCCGGGCAAGGACGGACGCCTGTGGGCCGTCAATCCCGAGGCCGGTTTCTTCGGCGTGGCGCCGGGCACCAGCCTCAAGACCAATCCCAGCGCCATGAGGACGATCGCGACGAACACCATCTATACCAACGTCGCGCTGAAACCCGACGGCACCGTGTGGTGGGAGGGTCACGACGACCCACCCGTCGACGGCATGCTGGACTGGCAGGGACGGCCGTGGGCGGCGGGCAGCGAGGAGAAGGCGGCGCACCCGAACTCGCGCTTCACCGCGCCGGCGTCGCAATGTCCGTCGATCTCGCCCGAGTGGGAAAAACCGGGGGGCGTTCCCATCTCGGCCATCCTGTTCGGGGCGCGCCGCCAGCGCCGCGTGCCGCTGGTCTATGAAGCGCGGTCGTGGCAGCACGGCACGTTCCTGGGCGCCACGCTGTCGTCGGAGACCACCGCCGCCGCCACCGGCAAGGTCGGCGTCTTGCGGCGCGATCCGATGGCCATGCAGCCGTTCTGCGGCTACAACTTTGGCGATTACTTCGCGCACTGGCTGGACGTGGGAAAGCGGCTGGCCAGGCCGCCCCAGATCTTTCGGGTGAACTGGTTCCGCACCGACGACAAGGGCAAGTTTCTGTGGCCGGGCTATGGCGAGAACCTGCGCGTGCTGGAGTGGATCCTCAAGCGCTGTGAAGGACGCGGCGACGCCGTCGAGACCGCCATCGGTCACGTGCCGACGGCGAGCGCCATCGACACCAGCGGCCTTGGCATCTCCGATGCCGCCATGGAGACGCTGCTGAAGGTGGATCCCCTGGAGTGGTACGAGGCGGTTCACCTGCAGTACGAGTTCTTCGAAAAATTCGGCGAGCACACCCCGGCCGGCATCTGGCAGGAGCACGGCAACCTGGCCCGCCGCGTGGCCGGAATCTAGTCCGTGGATCGCGCCGCGCCGCCTGGGCGCGCGGCGTCAGATTCCCGTCGGGGGGAGGTGCGGGCGCTAAACAGGTCTTAGGTTCCTCAGCAATGCTTCTGAATGGGCGGAGTCTGTCGCGGGCGATTTCTTGTCTGACAGTGGCGTTGACGGTGGCGGTGTTTGGCGGACGGGCAGACGCGTTCATCACCGCCTGTCATCAATCGATCAGCAGTCGGGCCCTGGCACAAACCGCCTGGCCGATGGGCGCGACGCCGCCGCCGCTGACAGGCGACTACCCGGGCCTGCTGAAAGAGTTGCCCATCGGCGTCGACGCCGACGTTCAGAACTTCTGGGCGATGAGCGCGCTCATCGGTAACCTCTTCACCGACATCGGGTCCAGCGACATCCAGGACTTGGTCGACGTGGCCGAGAATGCCGCGCGGCCCGACTTGCAGCGCGAGCACTGCCTGCGAGGGATAGACGACGACGGCGAGCCCGGAAACCAGCAGGCGCTGGCGGCTTGCAAGGCGTTCATCGAAGAACAGCTGGCCCAGGCGCTGGGCGACGGCGACGCGCCCGACGTCGATGCGACCGAGAGCGTGCGGCTGCACCTGATCTTCCGAGGTGACGCCGACGTTCCCCTCGATCGATTTGGGTTTCACCTGGGGCGGGCCACCCACGCCCTGCAGGATGGCTTCAGCCACACCTTTCGTTCCGACGACCACCGCCTGGTCAAGACGGTGCTGAACTGGGTGGAATGGATCCACAATGGTTACGACGAAGCCCGCGACGGATTTCGCCACCTCTACCAGCTGGACACCTGCGACCAGACGGACCCGACGGGCATGCAGCGCTGGGCGACCGCCCAGCAGGCGACGGCCGAGTTGACCGCCGCCATCGCCGATGACACCGGGGGGCGGGCAGGCCGGCTGGCCCGGGCGTCGGCGGTGGTCGACAGCTGGTTCGGCGTTCAACCGGGCTGCGACAAGAGCAACCAGTGGTGTGACGCCCCGGAGCGGTTGCAGACCGCCGGTCCGGGCGGATGCGCGCTGGCGGGAGACAGCACCGGCGCCGGCGACTGGACGGCGGTGGGTGGACTGATGGTGGCAGGGGCGCTGGCCAGGCGGCGCCCGAAACGGCGGCAGCGACGAACGGAGCCCAACATGAACGCGAAGCCCGGCAGGAACACGATCACGGCGACGCTGCTGGCGGTCGGGTTGACGATGGTGGCCGCCGCCGGGCGGGCCCAGGCAAACGCCGACGAGAAGCCCAACAGCAACGACAAAAGCAATGGCGACGGCAGGGGTGATGGCGATGGCGACGGGCGCGCCGAGGTGAAGGGTGGCGTCATCGCCAAGGCGACGTCCACCGAGCAGGAGCAGCTGGCGGCGCGGCGCTTTGGCATCGTGGCCAAGGGGGGAATCGCTATCGACAAGGCCGGCTACGACCTGGGCGTCGGGATCCGCTATGACCTCGGCAAGAAGGTGACCGTCGGTCTCGACGGCGAATACAACCCGTGGTTCTCCATCGAGACCGGAAAGTCGGTGCAGGGCGCCACCAATTTCTACGGCGTCGGAATCTTTCGTCTGGACGTGCGCGACTACCTGGAGGTGCGGCTGACGTTAGCGGCCGGAATCAGCATCCTGAACTTCGACACCTGGGCGGCCAAGAAGGGCTCACTGGGCCCCTACTTCGCCGTTTCACCGCTGGGCGTGGCCATCCGCATGGGTGGCCACTTGCGGTTCATCATCGACCCCGCCGAGATCGTCATTCCCATCCCTCAGACCACCGGCATCCCCCTGGCCTACCGGCAACATCGCGTCTCGCTGGCCCTGCAGGCGAATTTCTGACCGCAGGGCCAGGTTCCAGAAAACGACGGCGCCCCACAAACGTCCCGCGCGATAAAACTTCCCGCGGCGATACGAAATCGTTGCGACCTCCGGGCGCAGCCTCCGTCCCCCTGGATCAGACAAGGGGGACACCATGGAGACAACCGAGGGACAGCAGGACGAAGCGCCGTTGTGGGCGGCACTTCACTATGAAAGTCAGCTACTTCGCCACGCACGCCGGCTGGCGGGCAACGACGCGGACGCTCGCGACCTGGTGCAGGACACCTTCGAGCGAGCCTTGCGGGCGGTCAGAAAGCCGCAGACGACGACGGAGTACCGGCCCTGGTTGATGCGGGTACTGAACAATGTCTGGATCGATCGTTTTCGAGCTGCCCGCAACCGCGAGATCGTCTCGTACTGCGACGACCGAGGGGGCGGCGGGATCCTCGGCGAAAGGGAGGTGAGTGGAGGTGACATCGGCGGCAGCGGCTCCAGCAGCAACGGCGACGGCTGGCGTGATCTGTCGATGAGCGACATCGCGGCGGTCCTGCCCGAGGTCCCGGACCCACATCGAACGGCCTTTCGCCTGTTCGCCATGGAGCGAATGTCTTACGCCGAGGTGGCCCACTGTCTGGGCGTCGTCCCCGCCACAGTCGGCACGCGCATCTTGCGCGCCCGACGACTGTTGCGCGCCATCATCACCCGACAGTTACACGAAAAGAGATTGCACCCTTTCCATCGCGCGGCGTAAATGACCCCAGCCGCTAGCCGCTAGCTCCTGCCGCCGCTGCCCGACCCACCGTCCCCGTTCCCGCCATTTTTCCCACCACACGAAGCGCTCGCCCGGAGGATCCCATGCAGACTGACTTGAAGAGGCACCGCCGTTCTGTTCTTGTCCGAAATCTATCGATTGTCTCGGTCCTGTTGTTCCTTGGGTGCCTCGTCAAAGAGGTGAAGAACAATCCTTCTCCGGGGACTCAACCCCTGCCGTCGGTGCCCAGCTATGTGGTCGGCACTTTCGAGGGGACGTTCTCTTTGGACCGGACGCGCGTGGTGGCGGGGGAAGGGGTGACCGCTCTGGTCGTTTCCAAGCTGGACCAGCACGGCAAGCCAGAATGGATGCGCTCGTTCGACCGCCTGCCCAAGGGATACGCCGTGGTCCATTCGGTTCTGCCGGGGGGCGGCGTGGCGGTGCTGGGGGTGGTGACCTCGGGGAGCGTCAAGTTCGACAAACCGGAGCAGGTCATCACCGGCGCCGACCATCGGCACGTGTTGTTTCTGGCCGTCGTCTCGGCGCAGGGCCGGGTCACGTCGGTGGCACCGGTCGTCACCGCCAACTTCTTGAAGAGCCCGCAGATCGATAGCGAAGGCGGGGAGATCTCCGTCAGCGTGCCGTACGAAGGCGAGGCCGATATTCAGGGCACCCAGCAACCGCGCGGTGACGGGTTCACTCGCCTGAAGTTCGGATTGACCCGCGAGCTGAAGATCACCAACGTGATGAGGATCAAGGCCAGCCTCGATGCCGACCCGGCCAGCGCGAAACAGCGCCACGCGGCTGCCAGTCCGGGACCCGGGCTGCGCATGGCCTCGATGATGATGCAGGGCGGGACCTGCAATGTCTGCTCCTCGGACCCCGTGCAGGGTGATCCGGACTGCATGACCTGCGTCGCCACCATGCTGCCCAGGGCGCCCTGGTGCTTTGTTACCTCATGGGATCGCCCCTGCATGGATGAGGCGCTTTTACGTTGTGTCAGCGGCAACGGCATCACCATCGCGTGCAACTGTCCCCACGACACCTGCACCCAGGGAATGCTTTTGCATCCCCAGTGCGATCTAGGATCGCACACCTTCTGCGTACAGAACATTTCCACCCGTGACCAGTACTGCGGAAGGTCCGCCTGGGACGGTATCTGTGTCTCGGAGAACAACCCGATGTGCGGGCAGAATTGTCCCTGGTAGCCGACCGATTACAGAGCGGGGGCGCCTTTCCCCAGGCGACGGATCAGGAATGATTCGAGGTCGGTTACCTCCTGGTCCGTCATCGGCCCCCTCACGACGACCACGGCGGCAACGCCACCGAGGAAGCTATTGATGGGAATCTGGGAGGCGATCCGCAGCGGATCGTTTTCGGCTTCGGCAAAATTCAGAGACGCCGCGACGGACACCTCCGCCTCCACCACACCGTCGATGCGCAGTTGGACGCTGGTGCCGCCGACCCGACGCACGCCATAGAGATGCAAGTCGCCGGGGAGATCGTAGCGATTGGAGCTGACCAGTCCGTCGTCCAGCGTTGCCTGCCTTACCTCGTCCAGGACCAACAAGACAGCGTAAGAAGGAATCTTGAGCTTGGGAGGAACGGTTGGGGAAGGCGTGTGGTTGCAGTACAGAACGACCTCGGCCCGGGGCCGGCTGAGTCCCCCTTTGTCGAACAAGGTGGACTGGGTGCCGTCGGCATCGCAGCGCGCGAGAATGAGCAGGGTGAAATCATCCGTGCCCAGGCGCAGCCCCGGACCACCCGGTGTGGCTAGCTGGATGCGCGAATCATGAAGCTCCAGCAGCGACCCGACCGGATCGCGCTGCACCACAGGCGCGAAAGCAGGATCGCTCGCGCTGATGTGGTTGGCGGCCATTGAACGATCGTGCCAGGTAGGGGCCGGAAAGCCCTGCGGTCCCAGGGAGACGCGGTCGGCCCAGAGCAGGAGGCCGTTCTGGAGGTGGGGCGAAAAACTGAAGCATTCACCGCCGGCGCAGCACTGATCCTGGCAAAGCAAGGGGTCTGGATTGGCGGCGGCGTCTGCGTTGCAGACCTGTCCTTTCGCCGAGACGCAGTAGTTGTTTTCGCAGATAAGCGAACTTGGGCAAAAACGGGTCGTATCGTCGCAAACGCTGCACTCGTAATTGGGTCGGAAACACGAGCCGACGCCAGTCGGAATCAAGAGGCAAAGACTGAGGAACAATCGCGCCTTCATCGAGGGCACTCCCACGTCAAAACACTGACAAAAGAGAACGGAGTGTCATCGGCGATATTCCTGCCCAAATCAAAAGGCCGAGGTCCATAGAAAGGCGGCCCCGGCGCCGGTGCCCTGCAACTGGACGCTCACGGTTTGTCCGGCGTTCCTGGAACTGAAATAGTAAGTTAGCGCCGCGCCACCAAGGACGGCCCCCCCGGCGACCAGCACGATCCCCGCGGTGTTGTAGCGGTCAAGGCTGGACTGTTTGGTGTCACGCTCGGTGGGATTGAATCGCGTTCTGATGAGCCTGTCGATGTCATTGCTGATTGAATGCGCCTTCCACAG
>DATLVT010000755.1:0-3115 GCA_035577105.1 Polyangia bacterium | reverse complement strand
CCCGGGCATCCTGGAGACGCCGTCGGGGCCCGACAAGCTGCCGTCGTTCAAACGCAACCTGGGTCGGCTGCGGGCCCTCATCGGCGCACCGAAGCCCGCCGGAGCGCCCCGATCGCAGGCGCTGCCCGAGAAGATCGACCCGCGCCAGGGGCGGCTGTTCTGATCCGACCCGTGCCCCGTCACCTGGCGTTTCCGCTCAGATGCCACCGTCGGGGGCGGCTATCACCGACACCGGGGGCACGTTGTGCCGTGGTCCGCTTCCATACGGCGAAACACCGTCGCCCAGCGCCGCACCACTTGCCCGGTGAAGTCACAGGTGGCTGCTGCCAGCTCCTATTCCACGCGCCACTTTTCGACCATAGCGCGGGCCGCCGTCCAGCGTGGCCCAAAATCCCGGAACGAACACTTAACACCTCGCTGTGTCGGGCTCGAAGTCCCTGTACGCTCCGCCGTACGGCCTTCCCGGCCAAGGAGCCAAGGAAAGGACACCATGCCGACTCGCGTTCGCCAGGCCTGTCTCGTCGCCTTCGTCGTTGTCGCCGGTTTGGCTTGCAACAAGCAGGAGGCCGCGCAAGCCGCCGCGCCGCCTCCGGCCCAGGACAATCCCGCAGCAGCGGCGGCTCCCAGCGAGAAGCCGCGCTCCTCCGGGCTGACCATCCCGGGAACGAACGATCTGGACCCTTGCGCCGTCGTGACGGCCGAGGATCTCCAGCCCGTGCTGGGAAAGGTCACCCGTAAGGACCAGGCGGCCATGGGCATGGGGGAAATGTCGATGTGCGCGTACCAGCGTGACGGAGGCGACGTGATGACGACAATCGTGACCTCCGCCTCCTTGGCAGCGATGAAGAGGAAAAAGAACATTCAAGAATTTTTCCCCACTCTCTTCAAGCAATACCCGAAGGAGGCGGTGGAGAAGGTCGAGGGCGCGGGCGATGAAGCCGTCACCATTCCGCTGATGGCAGGGGCCATCGTCCGCAAGGGGGATGTCATCTACTCGCTGCTGGTGATGCCGAGGGAGGACAAACCGAGCGGCGTCACACCCGCGAAGTGCGGTCAGATGGCGCACATCATCGCTGGAAAACTGGCCGCACTGCCCACGGGCACGGGAGCCGCCAAGGCCACCGCGCGACCCACGGCATCGGCCACGCACACGACGGTCGACGTCTGCGGACTGGTCAGCGACGAGGAGGCAAGCGTCATCCTCGGCGAGCCCATCAAGGGCAAGGTCATCAGGGGGCGCATGGCCAACGGACCCTTTGATGCATGCGAATACGACAACAAATACGCCCTGGAGGCCATCTCCCTCATCGCCCTCACGAAGGCCTCGTTCACCGACAAGAGCCTCAAGTTCGAGGACTACGTCAAAAGTTTCAGCGATAACCCGTTGCTGAAAGGGGGCTTCCAGAAGGTCGACGGTCTGGGAGACGAGGCCGTGATCGGCAAGTCAGATTCCTTCGTGCGCAGCAAGGACGTGGTCCTGCAAATCAAATCGGACCGCCCGCCCGAGAAGCTAAAGCTCTTCGTGAAAAAGGCCCTCGAGCGGCTGTGACCGTCGGACGAGCGACGCGAGTGTCAGCGACGCCAGTCCGAGATGCGCGTCGCCGACAGATCCAGCTCGACGGTCCCCGCCGCCGCGCCGCCCGCCGCCCGCGCCTGTAATGCCGCCGCGATCGCCGCCAGCTCGCTGGTGGCGTCGTCAGGCTCGGCCGGCGTCAACTCGGCCTTGTGGCGTTCGATGAAACCGGTGTCGTACTCCCCGGCCGCGAACGCCGGGTGGCGCATCACGCGCCGGTGAAATGGCAGGTTGGTTCGGATGCCGCCCACGTGATACTCGCCGACCGCCCGGCGCATCCGGTCGATGGCCGCCGGCCGCGTGTCAGCCCAGACGCACAGCTTTGAGATCATCGGATCGTAGTGCACGGAGATCACGCTGCCCGCCACCACGCCCGAATCATCGCGAATGCCCGGTCCGGCCGGCACGCGCAGCGACGTGATGGTCCCCGGCGACGGCAAGAACTTCACCGAGTCCTCGGCGTAGACCCGGCACTCGATGGCGGCGCCCCGGCGCGGGATCTGCGCCTGGGCCAGCGGGATCTTTTCGCCCTGGGCCACCGCCAGCTGCCAGCGCACCAGATCGACGCCGGTGACCAGCTCGGTCACCGGGTGTTCGACCTGCAGGCGGGTGTTCATCTCCAGGAAGTAAAAACCGCGCGAGGCGCTGTCGAACAGCATCTCGATGGTGCCGGCGCCGACATAGCCGACCGAACGCGCCGCCCGCACCGCCACCTCGCCCATACGCGCCCGCAGGTCGTCGTCGATGGCCGGCGAAGGCGACTCCTCGATGACCTTCTGGTTGCGGCGCTGGATGGAGCAGTCGCGTTCGTAAAGGTGGACGGCGCCGCCGTGCTCGTCGCCGAAGACCTGGATCTCGATGTGACGGGGGCGAACGATGGCCTTCTCCAGATAGACGGCGTCATCGGAGAAGGCGGCCTTGGCCTCGCGACGCGCGCCGCTCAGGGCCGCCTCCAGCTTGTCCTCGCTATCGACCAGACGCATCCCGCGGCCACCCCCGCCGGCCGCTGCCTTCAGCATGACCGGATAACCGATGCGGGCCGCCGCCGCCTTGGCCTCGGCGGCGCTGGCGAACCCGCGACCGTCGGGACCGTTGTCCCCGGGAACCACCGGCACCCCCGCCGCCTGCATCAGGGCTCGCGCCGACGTCTTGCCCCCCATGGCGCGCACGGCAGACGGCGGCGGGCCGATGAAGGTGGCGCCGGCGGCGGCGCAGGCTTCGGCGAAATCGGCGTTCTCGGACAGGAAACCGTAACCGGGGTGAACAGCGTCGGCGCCGGTCTGCTTGATGGCGCCGATCAGCTTTTCCACGACCAGGTAGCTCTCGCGGGCGGGCGCCGGTCCGATGGCCACCGCCTGGTCGGCCATGCGCACGTGCAAGGCGCCGCGATCGGCGTCTGAATAGACCGCCACGGTGGCGATGTCGGCCTCGCGACAGGCGCGAATCACGCGGCAGGCGATCTCGCCCCGGTTGGCGATCAGGACTTTGCGGATGCGACGGGCAGGCATGGGGCGATTATATCTACATCGGGACCCTGGCAGG
>DATLVT010000754.1:0-4250 GCA_035577105.1 Polyangia bacterium | reverse complement strand
ACCTCCCAGAATTCGCGTTCAGCGGGCGCCGCCGGCGATCGGCCAGGTGCACTGCCTTCCGGACGAAAGCCGCACTCACCGCCGGGACGGGGTCCAGGCGCGCTTCGATCGGCGCGCTCGGGGCCGGGGCGGTCGGTGCGCGCGGGTCTCTCCGGTCGATCCGGTCGGTCGCGGCGTCCGTCACGCGCGTCGCGGCGCCCGTCACGGTCGCGCGACGGCCGCTCGCCGCCGCGGTCGCGAAATCCGCGCGGCTCTCGATCGCGATCGCGGGGCGCATCCCGCTCGCCCTCGCGCCCGGAGGGCGTCCCCGCCGCCGGCGTCGGCGTCGCGAACAGGGCCGGAGTGGGAACCGCCGCCAGCGGCACCGGTCGCGGGGCGGCCGGCATCCCGTCGAGAGCCGCGAACGATCGGGCCAGCAAGGCGGCGATCAGGCGCTCGCCGTCGACGGCGCCCATCAGCCGGCGGCCCAGGCTCTTCCATTCGGCGCCGGCGTCCTCGCCCAGCGCCTGGCGCAGGGCCGCTACCCGCTCGCCCTCGCGTCGCGAGCGGATCTCGACCTCCGATGGCAGCGCGCGCTCTTCCGGTTTTATCTTGTACAGCAGCTTGAGGTAATAGAACGACCCCACCTCCGTGGGACCGATCAGCGACACCGCCGTGCCCTGCTTGCCGGCGCGCCCCGTCCGTCCGGTGCGGTGGATGTACAGCTCGGGCGCCTCGGGGAACGTATAGTTAAAGACGTACTGGAGGTTCTCGATGTCGATGCCGCGCGCCGCGACGTCGGTGGCCACCAGGAACCGGATCCCGTTGGCCCGCATGCGCGCCATCACCCGTTCCCGATCGCTCTGCGACAGGTCCGAGGAGATGGCCTCCGCCTCGAAGCCCTGCTTGCGCAGGAACTCGGCCACGCGCCCGGTCTCCTCCCGCGTGTTGCAAAAGATGATCGCCGACTTGGGATCTTCAAAGTTCAGGATGCGCAGCAGCTCGTTCTCGCGGTTGACGCCGGGGATCGAATAGTAAAGGTGCTTGATCTCGTGCACGCCGACGAAATCGGCCGACAGCTTCAGGAACTCCGGGTTCTTGAGGAACCGTCGCGACAGACGCTGGATCCCCTCGGGCAGCGTCGCCGAGAACAGCAGGGTCTGCCGGGTCTCCGGCGTCTTCTCGAGGATCGCTTCGATGTCCTCCTGAAAACCCATCGACAGCATCTCGTCACACTCGTCGAGGACGGCGCACTTGACCCGATCCAGCTTCAGCGTTCCGCGCCGCAGGTGATCCAGCACGCGCCCCGGCGTTCCGCAGACGATCTGGCCACCGGCGCGCAGCTGCTCCACCTGACGACCCATGGGCGCCCCGCCGTAGACCGGGACCACCACGATCTTGCGGTAGGTGACGATCTTGGCCAGCTCGGAGGCGACCTGCAGCGCCAGCTCGCGCGTGGGCAACAGCACGACCGCCTGCACGAACTTCTCTTCGGGGTTGACCACGCTGTTGCCGAAGGGAATGCCGAAGGCGGCGGTCTTCCCCGACCCGGTACGCGACTGAACCATCAGGTCGCGGCCCGCGGTGATGAGCGGAAAGGTGGTGGCCTGCACCGGCATCGGCTCGGTGAATCCCATCTCTTCGACGGCGCGCTGGATCTCGGCGTGCAGGCCCAGCTCGGCAAAGCTGGGCACTTTCGGCTTCGCGGCGACGTCACCGGACGGCGACGGCGAGACGGCGGTGGGAACTGGTGCTGCGGAGGAAGGCGGGGGCGGGGAGGTCGGTTCGTTATTCATGTCGTTCTCCAGGTTCGGACTGCTGCGACGGCCGAGCGTCCGCAACGTCCGAGGAATCTTGTTCAGCCGTCAATTGCTTGCTGATCTTGTCCAGCCGATCACGGATGCGATCCATGGCCGGTGCTTGCTCTTTGGAAAATCGTGACAGCTCTTGGTGATAGCGGCTTTCGATGTCACGCAGATCCGCGTGCACCACGGCCAGCTCACTCCAGTGCTTGCCGGTCTTGCCGGCGCGAGGCTTGTCAAAGTGGCAGCGATCGCCGGCCGCTCGCCACTGCCCCAGCCAGAACATTCGATCATCGCCCCAGCGTTGCGCCTCATCGAAGTCGTAATGGGCGACCAGGTTGTGAAAGTTCTCCAGGTGGCGCTCCAGGCCCAGCGTCACGTCGGAGAGCTCCTCGTAACAGCTTTCAAGTTCCTCGATCGAGGCGACGGCCCCGATGGGCGATCCCAGCGGCACCGCGTGCTGGCGGCGGTAGATGGTGACGCCGACGGAGATCAGCAGGTAGGTGCTGCCAATGGAGACGAAGCTGAGGATGAACAGCGATACGAACCGCCGGTAGCGGCGAAACTCTCCGGGAGAGGCAACGGTATCGGGAGACATGGCGTGTCGGGCTGCGGCCCATCGAGCGGAGCGCCGCTCGTCGGCCCCCGCCGGAGCGCCGGTCGGGGCCAGGGATTGGCGGAAACCTACGGGGGGAGGCCGGCGGTGTCAACTACCGCTCGTTGACGCTCGCTGCGCTCGCTCGCGAAAGGGGCCTGCTGGCCCCTCTCGCGGGCTCCTCCCCAGCGCTTCTCGCAAGGTGGGCCGGCCGGGCAGAGCCCGGCCTCCTGACTGGAATATCAGCGCCTCAATCGGGAAGGCAAACGAAGCGCGGCTTTGCCGCGCGCAGTGAGGGGGACCGGGGAGCGCGAGCGGCGGCGACGGCGGAGGGCGGTCAGGGCGAGGCCCACGGTCAGCCACAGGAGGCTGGGGGTAGGGAGATTCGGGGCGGGGGTCAGGTGGCAGCCGCTGGCCATGTTTGCGGCGGGCGTTGTCGGCGATGGAGTGGGGGTGGTCGAGACGGCGGGGTGGATGGATTGCAGCCAGCTGCAGTCGAGGCGGACGTCGACAGAGGTGTCAGGCAAAGGCATTGGCGATCCGGTGACCGAACCGGAGAAGGTCACGCGGTGGACACCGGGCCCCACCGTGTAGATCCCACCGCATGAATCTCTCTCCGGCAGGCTCCGTGGTTCTGCTCCGCAATACCCTTGCAGTCGGTACGCGGTTCCGGTCTCGGTCAAGTTGAGGAACGAAGCTGGTTCGCCGTCGACGGACACGCTGATGGTGGCCAGCCCGGAGAAGAGACCAAACGTCGAATCGGCGCCCAGATGTACGTCCGCGAAGATGCGATCGCCGTCCACGGAAACGCCCGCTTCGCCGATCCCGGCCAGGCCCAGTTCGGTCGGATAGCCCGAGGGACCGCCGTTGACGAAGAACGGTGATTGCCGGTGAATCGTCATTCCCGTCTCCCGGCAGGGCTCATCGTAGGTCAGCTGATAGTCCCCTTGTGGAAGGACGTCCTTCGGCACCCAGGCCTTCTGGCCGTTGACGTCCTTCAAGACAAGAGGGACGGCGCCGGCGGGGCCGGTCAGCGACAGCACGATCGACGTATCGTCGACCGGGATCACCAGCGCGTTTCCCGGGACGCTGCCCAGGGACGGCGCCCTCACTTTCGATCCGCACTGCACCGCCGAGCAGGCTTTCGCCCGCGGGACAGCCGGACCGATCAGAGAAACCACCGCAAGGGCGAGGGGGAGAGTAAGTATTTTCATGGACCGACGCTTCAGCAACCGCCGATCCAACAGCAGCCGCGCCGCCTGCCCCCTCGTATTCAGCGGGTTCCGGCGCTTTCACGACGACGCCACCAAGACAGGGCGATCAGTCGCCCCCAATAAACCGCGATCGCCTGTCGGCCGGGTGCGGTGGTCAGCGGCCCGGTCGGCCGGGGCCTGGGCCAGGGGTGGGCGCGCCGCCCGGTCCGCCGCCGCAGGCGGTGGCCCGGCAGGTCCTGATGGGGCCGGTCTGGCAGCAGTGGTTGCGCGCGGCGGGACAGTCGCGGTCCGATGCGCAAAGGACGGTGCTGAGGCCGTTGTTGCACTGTTGAGGCGCAGCGCAGGTGGTGTTGAGGCCGATCAGCGAGAAGCAGCAGACGCGACCGTCGCCGCAGTCGCCGCCCAGGCAGCCGATGCTGGGGCCGCCCTGACAGGAGGCGCCGGCCGGGATGCAGGTCTCCGTGGCCCGGCCGTTGGCGACCTGGATGCAGCACGATTCTTTGTTCGACTGACAGGTGAGGTTGCCGCACGAGATGCCGCCGCCCACCGAGCCACCGCTGCCACCAGAACCAACGCTGCCGCCGCTGCCGCCCGAGCCGACGCGCCCACCCGAGCCACCGCTGCCACCGGAACCAACGCTGCCGCCCGAGCCGCCGGTGC
>DATLVT010000753.1:0-4982 GCA_035577105.1 Polyangia bacterium | reverse complement strand
TCCCCAGCGCGCGCCGCACGCGCGCGTCGTCGAGCGGTGGCAGCTTGGTGTTGATCCAGTAGTAGTAAACCGCCAGATACGGATGTGAGACGAAATCCTTCTGCTGGCGCAGGTAGTCCAGAAACTCCACCGGAAGGTTGGCGTTCGCCCCGATGTAGTCGACCTGGCCCGTCTTGTAGAGGTTCAGCGTCGTGTTCTCGTCATCCACCATCGAGAGGCGGATGCGCGGCGTGCGCACGCTGGCGGCGTCCCAGTAATAAGGATTCTTCTCCAGCAGCATGTACTGGCGGAACTTCCATTCCTTCAGCACGTAGGGCCCGTTGGAGACGAAGTACTCGGGCCGCGTCCACAGGTCGGGGTTCTTTCCCTCTTTTTCCAGGCGCTCGAGGACGTGCCGGGGGACCGGCATCGCCGTGTAAAACATGATCAGGCTCAGGAAGTAGGGCACCGGGTTTTCCAGGCGCAGCTCCAGCGTGTCGTCGTCGAGGGCCCGGACGCCCACCACCGACGCGTCGGCGATCTTCACGGTGATGGGCGCCGTCGCTCCGGCCACCGTCTTGCCGTTCAGCGCGGCGATGACCTTGGCCCGATCGCCGTCGGCGGCCGTGCCCTCCGATTTCAGCCAGGCGAACGCCCAGCCATGCGCGCGATCGATCTTGGTCTTGGCGATCGGCGCCAGCGGCGCCAGCAACGCCTCCAGCTGGGCGGAGGTGAACGCGTCCGGCAAGCCGACGAACCACAGCGCGCGTTCCCCGAACGCCTCGGCGTTCTCCAGCGGGTAAAGAAAGCTGTTGTACTTCGATCCCGTGGTCGGATCGATAACCCGCTTCCACGAATAGACGAAGTCATGCGCGGTCAGGGCGTGGCCGTCGGACCACTGCGTGGGGCGCAGCCAGAAGGTGTAGCGGCGACCCTGATCGGAGACCGCCCAGGTGCGGGCGATCTCCGGCATCGGCTGCAGCGTCTTGGGGTGCGGCTGGGTCAGGCCGGCGAAGGTGTTCATCACGATGGTCGAACCGGCGGACTCGGCGCACTTGCCGGGATCGATCCACTCCGGTTCGGTTCCGTTGTTGACCCAGATTTCACCAGGGGGGTGCTGGGGCGCGGTGGTTCCGTAATAGCCGGGCGTCGACCGCTGACAGCCGGCGCTGGGCGCCAAGAGCAGGCCCGCCAGAGTCAGCAGCGGACCGAGCCAGGCCGCGCCGTCGCAGAGCGACCGCGCGCGCTTTTCGCAGTTTGAGGCTGGCAATTTCCGACCCAGGCGCAGGCAGTGTACGCCGGCAGCCCGCGTAAGTCCGCCTTCTCATTCGACGGCGGTCACCCTTTGGCGAACTTGAAGTCGAACCCGATGCGCGGCGGTTCGTGCCTGGGGTCGCAGCGATAGGGGACAAAATCGCTGACGCCCTCGCCGCGCAAGAAATCCTCGTCGATCAACGCCTGGCCGGTGAAGGTCCGCGGCTCCTTGGCGAATATTCGAAGGGTGGCGTCGACCAGGATCTCCGGCGTGCGCCACATGGTCTTGTCGCCCAGCCCGAAGTTGATGGTGGCCAGGCTCTCGATCATCGTGGCCGGCCACAGGGCGTTCGCCGCCACGTTGTCGTCGCGCACCTCGTCCGCCAGGCCGTGGGCGATCAGGGTCATGCCGAACTTGCTGATGGCGTAAGCGATCTTTCCACCGGCGGCGGCCGGATCAACGGGCGGCGACAGCATCAGGACGTGGCCGAACTTCTGGGCGCGCATGGCCGGCAGCAGGTGGTGCGTGCAGGCAAAGGCGCCGCGCGCGTTCACCCCCATGACCAGATCGAATTTTTTCAGCGGCGTGTCTGCCAGGGCGTGCCAGTAGAGGGCCCCGGCGTTGTTCACCAGAAAATCGACGCGGCCGAAATGATCCAGGGCGGCCTTGGTGGCCCGTTCGACGGCGGCGTCGTCACGGATGTCGACGGGAACGCCCAGGGCGCGCCGCCCCAGCGCTTCGATCTCGCGCGTGGTCTCGCCGATGGTCCCGGGGATGCGGGGATCGGGGTTGACGGTCTTGGCGGCGATCACCACGTCGCAGCCGGCCCGCGCCAATCCCAGCGCGATGGCCTTGCCCACGCCGCGCGAGGCTCCAGTGATAAAGGCGACGCGCCCGGAAAAGTCGGGCGTCATCGGGCAGGCCTTCTACGATTCGGTGTCGCGGCGGTGAGCATCGGCCTATCTTACCGGCACCGGGACAGGCGTGAAACGGGAGGACGAGTCACATGGCAAAAGATCCGCAAGGAAATCTGGAAGGCAAACAGATCGTCGTGACGGGGTGGACCGGCGGCCTGGGACCGGCGGTGGTGGCGGCCCTGATCGAGGCAGGCGCCACCTGTCACCTGCCCCACCGGGGAGACGCGCCGCCGGCGGAGGCGCCCGGGGGCGACCGCGTGCGCTTGAGCCCCCAGGTTGATCTGACCGACGAGGGGGCGGTGACGCGCTTTTACGGGCAGGTGCCGGCGCTGTGGGCGTCGATCCAGGTCGCCGGCGGTTTCGCCGCCGCTCCGCTGGTGGACACGTCGCTGCGCGACTTTCGAACTCAGCTGGACCTCAACCTGACGACGGCGTTTCTCTGCTGCCGCGAGGCGGTTCGCCACCTGCGCGAACGGGGCGGTGGTCGCATCGTGAACGTGTCGTCGCGGGCCGCCCTGGAACGAAAGGGGGGCGCCATCGCCTACAGCGTGGCCAAGGCGGGCGTGCTCGCCTTGACCGAATGCCTGGCCGACGAGGTGAAGGGTGACGGCATCCTGGTGAACGCCGTCGTGCCGTCGATCATCGACACGCCCGCCAACCGTCGGGCCATGCCCCGCGCCGAGCACGATCGCTGGCCCAAGCCGGCGCAGATCGCCACCGCGATCGTCTGGTTGTGCAGCGCGGAGAATCAGCTGGTGTCAGGCGCGGCGTTGCCGGTCTATGGCGTCGCCTGACGCGCACGCGTCGTCGCCTGATCGGCGCGCTCTCCGACGGTGGCATCGATAATTGAATACAAGGAATTACAATTCGATGACAATTCCGATCGTACCTTGCGGGGCATGGAAATTTCGGGGTTGGTGGTCGGCACGTACCTGGTCACTCTGATTCTGCTCGCGCTTTACGGGTTCCATCGTTCGTCGCTGGTTTATCTCTACTATCGACATCGGGACAAACACCCAAAGCCGCCCGGGACCTTTGCTGACCTGCCTGCGGTGACGGTGCAGCTGCCGCTGTTCAATGAGATGTACGTGGTGGAACGGCTGCTCGACAGCGTCACCGCCATCCGTTACCCGCGCGACCGGTTTCACGTGCAGGTCCTGGACGACTCGACCGACGAGACGCAGGAGATCTGCCGGCGCAAGATCGAGGAGCTTCGGCGCGCCCAGCCCGATCTGGACATCGAATACGTTCATCGCGTCGACCGCTCGGGGTTCAAGGCCGGCGCGCTGGAGAACGGCCTGCGCACCGCCAAGGGCGAGTTCATCCTGATCTTCGACGCCGACTTCCTGCCGCTGCCGGACGTCCTGGAGCGCAGCGTTCATTATTTCTTGGACCCTCAGGTCGCGGTGGTGCAGTGCCGCTGGGACCACGTCAACCGCGACTTCTCGCCGCTGACCGAGGTGCAGGCCCTGATGCTGGACGGCCACTTCATGATGGAGCACGCCGGTCGCAACCGCTCCGGCCGCTTCTTCAACTTCAACGGCACCGCCGGGCTGTGGCGGCGCGCCGCCATCGCCGACGCCGGTGGCTGGCAGCATGACACGCTGACCGAGGACATGGATCTGTCGTACCGGGCCCAGCTGCGCGGCTGGCGGTTCGTCTACGTCCCCGAGATCGCCGCCCCGGCCGAGCTGCCGGTCGAGATGTCGTCGTTCAAGTCGCAGCAGTATCGCTGGGCCAAAGGCTCCATCCAGGTGGCCAAGAAGCTGCTTCCCACCATCCTGCGGTCGAACGCCACCTTCGCTCAGAAGTCGGAGGCCTTCTTCCACCTCACCAACAACCTGGCCTATCCGCTGTTGCTGCTGCTGTCCTTGCTGCTGTTGCCGAACCTGGTCTTTCGCACGCACCACGGCTGGCGTGAGGTGCTGATGATCGACCTGCCGCTGTTCTTCGGCACCACGCTGTCGATCGCCTCGTTCTACCTGGCGTCGCAGCGCGAGATCCAGCTGCTGCGGAACCCGCACCTGCGGCCGCGCACCGAGTGGTGGGTGATTCGCCGCCTGCCCCTGGTGATGTCGCTGGGGATCGGCCTGTGCGTGAACCAGAGCCGCGCCGTCCTGGAGGCGCTGATCGGACGGGAGACAGAGTTCGTGCGCACGCCCAAGCACGGCATCCGGGGCAAGCTGGAGAGCTGGTCCAGCAAGAAGTACCGCGCCGCCAAATCCATCACGCCCTTCGTCGAGCTGGGCATGGCCGGCTACTTCGCGGTGGCCATCGGCGTCGCCTTCATGAACCGCCACTATCTGTCGCTGCCGTTCCTGGCCTTGTTCCTCTGCGGTTTCGGCTACGTCGGCTGGGTGTCGCTGTGGCAGGGGGGCGTGGGGCTGTCGCTCCGTCGCTGGGCGGATGGCTTCCGGACCCAGCGTTCGGTGCCGGTGATGCCGCCGCCGTTCTTCGGCGGGCCCCGTCAGCGCGACGGGAGCGGCAGTCGGATGCCGCCCGCGACCGCCAACGGGCACAGCTCGGCCATCATCGAGATTCGCTCTCGGGACATCACCATCGGGTACAGCGCGGCGTCGTTGCCGCCACCGCCGCCGCCCGAGGCTACAGGGCTTTCTTGATCAGCTCTTCGATCTTGGCGCGGGGCACCGCGCCCACCAGCTGACCGACCACCTTGCCGCCCTTGAAGACGATCAGGGTGGGGATGCTGCGGATGTCAAACTGGCTGGGGATGTTCGTGTTGGCGTCGATGTCGAACTTTCCCACGCGCAGTTTTCCTTCGTAATCCTTGGCCAGCGCCTCGACGTGGGGAGCGATGGTGCGGCAGGGGG
>DATLVT010000752.1:0-5323 GCA_035577105.1 Polyangia bacterium | reverse complement strand
GGTCCCCACCACCAGATCGACCTGGCCGGCGCCGCAGCGACGGCGGAGAGCCTCGCGTTCGGCCCGGGGCGTGGCCGCGGTCAGCAGCGCCACCCGCAAGCCGAACGGATGCCCCAGCGCCGACAGCGTGCGCAGATGTTGCTCGGCCAGAACCTCGGTCGGGACCATCAACAAGGTCTGCCCGCCGGCGCGCGCCACGATCACGGCAGCCGCCAGCGCCACCACGGTCTTGCCGCTGCCCACGTCGCCCACCAGCAGCCGCTGCATCGGCCGCCCGGCCGCCAGATCGGCGCCGATGTCGGCGACGGCGCGATGTTGACCGGTGGTTAGGGTGAACGGCAGTCGCGACGCCAGCTCGGCCAGCAGGGCCGCTCGATCAAACGCGCAGGCGCGCGCCGGCTGGCCCTGGGCCCGGGCCCGGCGCGCCAGGAATCCAACCTGCAACACCAGCAGCTCTTCCAGGGCCATCCGTCGGTGCGCAGGTGATCGCCCGGTGACCAGCGCCTGCCAGTCTGCCGTCGACAGCGAGGCATCCGGCTGGTGCAGCGCGCGCCAGGTCTGGCCCAGCGACGGCAGGCCCTGACGCCGGCACAGGGTGGCTGGAATCAAATCCTGTCGATCGCCGTCGTCCGCGTATTTGTCCACCGCGTCGGCGATCATTTTTTCCAGCACCCGACCGCCCACGCCTTCCAGCGCCGCATACCGGGCGCGAATGCCCAGAGGCTGGCCATCCTGCGACCAGGTGGTGACGTTGGTGGGATGGATCAACTCGGGCTTGCCCTCTTCGGTCAGGCGCAACGGGCCGGCCAGCACCACAGTCGCCCCCTTGGCGAAGGATTTGGCCATGCCGGCGCGGGGACGAAACCAGCGCGCCCGCAAGACAGCGCCGCCGTCGTCGATGGTCACGTCCAGAAAACGACGCGGGAAGATGTGCACGCGCTGGACCGTGCCCCGCACCACGACGACCTGCCCCACCCGCGCGGCGTCCAGCGCCGCCACCGGCGTGGTCACCCGCAGGTCGTCATAGCCGCGGGGCAGATAGCCCAGCAGCTCGCCGACGGTGGACAGCCCGCTGGCGGCCAGGCGCGCCGCCGTCTTGGGCCCCGCGCCGGCCAGCACCGACACCGGATCGCTCACGCTGCGCGCAGGCGCGACGGTCCGACCGCGTGCCGCCGCCCGCCTACCGCTTGTACGTGAAACGGAGCTCGTAATCGCAGAGGTAGAAGACATCCCCCTCGTCGATCCGTTTGTTGTCGATGCGCATGCCTTTGAAGTCGATGCCGTTCGTCGACCCCAGGTCTTTGATGAAGTAAGTCCCGTTGCGCCGGATCACCGCGGCGTGCTTGCGCGAGATGTTGCCGTCCTTGATCGGCAGGTCCGACGACTTCGAACCGCGCCCGATGATGAACTGGTCCTTGTCGATGCGATATTTCTGGTTGTCGAACACCAGATACAGGGGCGCCGTCGAACCGCTCGAGCTCCCTTCGCTCAGCGCCGTGCGCGGCGGCGGTGGCGGCGCGGCCAGGCCCCCTGCCCCCGCCGGGCCGGAAGGCGACGGAATCGACCGGGTCGAAAACGGCGACGGCACGCGCGCCGGCCGCGGCGCCGGGGCGACCGGCGGTGGCGGTGTATCCTCCTCCGACACGCCGGACTGGTATCCGGCCAGCTGGGCATAGGCCGAAAGCGCGTTGTTGATCAGATCGTCCACGTCCGATTCCTGTTCTTCGGACATGCGCTGGAACGTGTTCCACAGGACGTCCTCGCACTGGAATTGGCGGGGATTTCTCTTGTTTCCGTCGCGAGACATCGTCAGGCCTTCTTCTTGACGACCTCCGCGGCTCTCGACGCGGCTTTGCCAATGGTCTCCCCGGCCGGAAATCCCTTCAGCGCGGTTGAATCTTTCGAGACCTTCTCCAGGGCGGGCGCGTCACTGGCGCGGCCAATCTGTTCCAGCGACATCACGGCGGTCATGCGCGTCAGCGGCGACCGCGAATCAAGCGCCTTGACCAGGTTCGGTCGCGCCGCCGGGCCCAGCTTTTCGATCAGCTTGACCAGCAGATCGTCGACGTCGATCTTCTTGTAGGCCGGACCGACCGGAAACGCCTCCAGGGCCGGGATGATCCCGTCGGCCTTGCCGATGCCCAGCGCGACCTCGAAGGCGCGATAGCGCACCATCTCTTCCTTGTCGGACGAGATGATGGCCAGCAGCCCCTTCTGGGCCTCGATGCCGCCGATGTTTTCGATGGTGCCGAACATCTCGTCGCGCACCAGCTTATCCGCCTTGGGATCGCCGGCCAGTTTTAGCGCCAGCGGCAGGACCGCCGGATCGCGCCGCTCGCGCATGGCACGCACCGCCGAGACGGCATCTTCCCGGTTCGGATCCTGGCTTTTCTCCTCGAGGAACTTGAGGGCGGTCGGTCCGCCCAGGGTGCCGATGGCCTTCCACATCGCCGGCTGGATCGGCTTTTCTTTCCTGGCCCGCGCCACCAGCGCCGCCGCCCCCTTGTTGCGCGCGCTCTCGTCCCCCACCCGCCCCAGCAGATCGGCGGCCAGCGGATAGGCCGGCGTCGGCTGGGCCAGCACGGCCGCCAGCATCGACGCGCCGGCCGGACCGATGGCGGTCAGCATCTTGTCGATCGAATGGCGCCCGTTGCGCAGCCGCCCGGACTTCAGATCCTTTTCGATGGCCGGCAGCAGGATGTGATCGATGCGCTCTTTTTCGTCGGCGGCGGCGAACTGGCGCAACGAAAAGAGCGCGTTGCGAAAGGCCAGCGCCTTTTCGGGACTGGGATCGTTCATGGCCACTTCGTCCAGCGGAATGGCGGCCCGGATGACCTCGAACCGGTCGTCCGTCGACAGCCCGGCGATCACTGTCTCGACCTCCTCGGCGTGGCCGATGTCGACCAGCGCTGCAGCGGCCTCGGCCCGCAGCGTCACGGGGACCCCGCGGTCACCCACCGCCTCTCGCAGTCGTTCCGGCCCCTTCTGGGTCGTCTTCCAGAGCTGCACGTTTTCGGAGGTGACCTTCGAGCACCCACTGACCAGGGCCAAGACCAATACCCAGGTGCAGGTCATCACAGCCGCTGAAGACCGTGGAAAGGACCAAGGACGGGGCATGCGCGCACGGATGTTAGACACGCGCTGATCGCAGCGTCAAGGCATTGCCGCTGCCCAACCCTTCAGATAACGTCGCGTCACCTCATGGATTTCGGCACCCGCAGCGGACGCCGCTTGCGCGCTTCGGTGCTGGCACTTTTGCTTGGCTGCGGGCTTTCCGGCCAGGTGCGGGCGGCGCCCTTCGACGATCCGCACGTGGGCGGGCTGACCTTCAGCGGACCGACTTCAGGAACCCTGGGGGCGGTGTACTGGAACCCCGCGGCGCTGGGTCTGATACGCGGCAACCAGCTCATGATCGCCGGCACCGTCCGCGCCGTGCGAACCACGGTTCACCGCGCGCCCATCAACGGCGCGACGGGCGCACCCGGCGGCGACACCTCACCCGGCGACGCCAGCGCGTCCGACGTCATCCAACCGATCCAATACCCTCTCGGTCCGGGGGGATTCGCCGGCATCAGCACCGACCTTGGCGGGGATCGCTTCACGCTGGCCTTCGCCACGTACGAGCCCTATTCGGAGACCGTCCACTTCCCCACCAGCGCCACGGGCGACGAGCCGACGCGCTATCACCGCCTCAGCGCCGACTTTCGCAACCTGGCGTTGGTTCCGGCGCTGTCGATCCGGGTCTCCGGCGATCTGCACATCGGCGTCGCCCCGGGGTTCCTGTTTTCGACGGGGCGGCTTTTCTTCGCCGAGCGAATCCCGGGCGCGGCCATGGGTGGCGCCGCCGAATCCCCGGCCAGCGACGCGCGCTATGACATCAATTCGGGGCAAGGCATCGGCGACGCCAAGTTCTCCGTGACTCTGGGCGGCGGCCTCTATTACCGCCGGCGAAATTTCGAATTCGGGTTGGCCTATTCCAGCCGGCCCTTCGGCGGCGACATCGCCGGCGTGCAGGTCGCCGGCACCCGCACCTCCGTCACCGCGCCCGGCGGCGCCCCGGTGGTCTGCCGTCCCCCTCCCGTCGATCCAGAGGCGCCCGGCGCAGCCGCCAGTCAAAGCACCGGCTGCGTGTTCGGCAGCATGGCCTACCGACTGCCCGACACGTTCATCGGCGGTATCACCTGGCACCTGCGCCACGGCCTGGAGATCACCGCCATCGTGCGCTGGATGCGCTTTCACGCCATGGAACGCCTGGACATCCGGCTGACCGGCACCACGCTGGAGGCCGCCGGACTGCCCCAGCACATCGTCCTGCACCAGGGTTTTCAGGACGCCTGGGACACGCGGTTACGGGTCTCCTACTGGCTGAAGGAACGCCTGCACATCGGCGCCGTTCTGCGCGTGGAGACCAGCGCCGTCGATCCATCCGACGTCAGTCCCGCCGCTGTGGACGGATTGAAATTCGAACCCATCCTGCTGGCCGAGGTGAACCTGGGAAAGCATTTCTCGGTGGGCGCCGGGTACGGCGTCACGGTGATGAGGGACGTCAACGCCAGCCCTTCGCGCTTTGATCCCCAGGCGGCGGCCGCGTGCATGACCACCACGGGCGGCAAACCGGCCGGCGACCTGGCCAATCCCGGCTGCATCGCCCGCAATCAGGGATTGGCGCGGCCGACCGCGGAAGGGACTTACGGCCGTTTCGTGCAAGACTTTGGCTTGTCGATGACGGCGCGATTTTGATAGAGGGACGACCACGATGCGCGCAAGGTGTCGCCCGCTGATGCTCTCCCTGGTCGGTCTGTCTTGCGCCGCTGCCAAGGGGACCGGCCTGCGCGCTCCGTCGGGCAGCGCGCGCGTGCCGTCGGCGTCGGGCAAGGAGGAGCTGGTGGCCACGGCGACGCTGGGCGCTCTCACCGCCACCAAGTGGCGGCTGGGAAATGGACTCGAGCTGATCTTGCTGCCGGATCCCGCCGCCACCAGCATCAGCTACATGACCTGGTTCCGCGTCGGCTCGCGCCACGAGGACGAACCGGCCGGGCAGACTGGCCTCGCGCACCTGTTCGAACACCTGATGTTCACGCAGACCAGGAATCAGAAGGCGGGCGCCTTCGACGCCTTCATCGAAGAAGCAGGCGGCAGCGCCAACGCCATGACGTACTACGATTTCACCGCGTACATGGACGACGTCCCGCCTGATGGGCTGGCCATGGCCGTGCAACTGGAGGCGGATCGCATGGTGAACCTGGACCTGCGCAAGAAGCAGGTCGACACCGAACGCGACGTCGTCATCGAGGAGCGGCTGTCGTCGGTCGAGGACAGCGTC
>DATLVT010000751.1:0-11301 GCA_035577105.1 Polyangia bacterium | reverse complement strand
CCCTGCAGGTGGCCCGGCGGATGACCGATCGGGACGGCGACGGTTTTTCGGCCAGGTTCGGCGGGGGTGATTGCGACGACGCGCGGGCCGACGTGCATCCCGGTGGCGACGACATCCCCGGCGACGGCATTGACCAGAATTGCGAAGGCGGCGACGCGGTCGCCTCGGCGGAGCCGACCGCGCCCGCAGCCGGGGCGGCGTCCGCTGCCCCTGCTTCTGCGCCGGCGGGCCCGGTGACCAGACGGGCGGGCGCCTTCTCCGGCAACCTGCTGGTCATCACCATCGATGCCTTGCGAGCCGATCGCCTGGGCGTCGCCGGCTATGGCCGGCCCCCTGGTCGATCGCTGACACCCTCTCTGGACGCGCTGGCCCGGCGGGGGACATATTTCCGCCGGGTCTGGTCCCAGGCGCCGAACACGCCGCGATCGTTCCCCGCCATCCTGACCAGCCGCTATCCGTCGGACATCGCCTGGGACAGGCCGGAGGTGAACTACCCCAACCTGCTACCCACCAACAACACGTTCTTCGCGGTCCTGGCGCACGCCGGCTGGCGGCCCATCGGGATCTTCTCGCACTTCTATTTCACGGCCGATCGCGGGATCAGCAAGGGCTTTGCCGAATGGTCCAACGACGGCGCGGGGACCGTGGCCGAATCGAACAAGGACATCGCCGCCCCACGCATCGTGCCACGGGTGATCGAACGCCTGAAAAAGGCGGCCGCCAGCAAGGAAAAGTTCGTCCTGTGGACGCATCTCTTCGAGCCGCACTCAAGCTACATGCCGCACCCGGAGTTTCCGACCACGCTGTCGGGCGTGCCGGGCCTGATGGAAAAGTACGACTACGAGATCGCCTTTGTGGACCGCTGGGTGGGCAAGCTGCTGGACGCGCTGAAGACGGCCGGTCTGGATGACAGCACGGCCGTCGTGGTCATGGCCGATCACGGCGAGGCCTGGGGCGAGCACAAGGTCTACTTTCACGGCCAGGATCTCTTCGACGAGCAGCTGCGCGTGCCGCTGATCATCGCGGTGCCGGGGCAGAAGGCGCGCACCGTCGAGACCGACGTGGCCCTGGTCGACGTCGGCCCCACCGTGCTGGACCTGGTGGGCGTGGCCCCGCCCGCGACGTTCCGTGGCCGCACCCTGCTGCCCTTCGTCGAGGGACGCGACGTCCCGGCGCGGCCGCTGTTCTCAGAGCTGATGCCCGCCACCGCCTGGCCCCACCACGCGGCGATGATGGTCGACGGCGGCAAGAAGATCATCCACCGCATCAGCGACCGGCGCTGGGAGTTTTATGACCTGCGTGTTGATCCAGGCGAGAAAAAGAACCTGGCAGAAAGCGCCGGCGACATTAAGACGTTTCAGGCGATGAAAGCGCGAATGCTGGGCTTTGAAGAAAGGCGGCGCGACTGACCATGGCACTGACCGAAAAGGCCCCCAAACCAACCGTCGACATCATCATCGAAGTCGACGGAGGTATCGTGCTGGTCAAGCGGAAGTTTCCGCCCCTCGGCTGGGCCTTGCCGGGCGGCTTCGTCGACGCCGGCGAATGGGTGGCGCAGTCGGCGCGTCGGGAGGCCCTGGAGGAGACTGGTCTGACCGTCGATCTGGTGGAGCTATTGGGCGTGTATTCCAACCCGGCCCGCGACCCGCGTGGTATCTACACGGTCAGCGTCGTCTACATCGCCCAGGCTCAAGGCATCCCCCAGGGAGGCGACGACGCGGCAGCGGCCAAGGTTTTCCGCCTGGACGCCTTGCCGCCCGATATTGTCTTCGACCATCCCCAGATGATCGCCGATTATGTGCGCTTCCGGGCCGGCCTGGGCCGCCCCCCCCTGGACCGCTGATGATGGGCGGTTCGACCAGAAACGCCCTTCCTTGACCCGTTTTCCAAAAACAACGGCTCTATCGAGAGTCATGGAGTGGAGGACCTAATGCGAGCGGACCAATATCAGCGTTATGCGATCAAGCAGTTCCGTCTGGCGAGCTGTCTTGTCGCCGTTATCTTCGTAGGTGGTGTGGCAGCCGCTGGTTGCGGCGGCGGTTCGTCCGCCAGCAACGACGGCTCGGGCAGTGGCGGCAGCGCGGCCACCGGGACCGGCGGCACAGTCGGCGGAACCGGCGGCAAGAAGGCTGACGGCGGCGGCAGCGGCGGCTCCATCATCCGCCCCGACGCAGGCGCGGCCACTGGCCTGGGCATGGCTTGCACCTCATCGGCCACCTGCGGCGCGGGTCTGACCTGCTTGCTCCCCACCGACAAGTCGATCTTTGGGTCGGCCGGCCCGGCGCACGGGTACTGCACGCTGCCCTGCGCGGCCACCGGCGCCCCCACCGCCATGGCGGATCTGGCAGCCTGCGACGCAGCGGGCGGCAGCTGTGTGGACTTTGCGCTGGACGCCACTTCGCCGTCGCAGGCGTACTGCATGCTGAACTGCCTGCAGGGTCCATCGCCCGCCGGCACCATGAAATGCAACGGGCGCGGCGACGTGGCCTGCGAGACCCTGGGCGCCAGCGATGACGGCGGCGTCAGCCAGGACATCTGCATCCCGGTCTGCTCGCAGGACAGCGACTGCCCGAGCGGACGCAAGTGCGACGAGCGGTTCTCTGTCTGCGTCGACACGCCGAACGCGGGCGCGCCCCTGGGCACGCACTGCGATCCGATGGCCGCGACCAGCACCTGCGCGGGTGGCTGTCTGCCGGTCGGCATGGGAACCACGATGTACTCGTCGTTCTGCACCAGGCGCTGCGTCTTCGGATTCGTCGACGTCTGCAACTGGGTCGACAAGCCGATGTCGCTGGCCACCGGCGGACCGCACGGGGTCTGCGTGTTCGTCGGCGCCAACTCGGACGTGGGCGACGAGGGCTTCTGTTCGCAGCAATGTGACACGCCCGCCGACTGCACCGACCAGACAGACCCGATGCTGTCTTGCGACACGACCATTACGCAGCTAGGACATGGCTTCTGTGCGTGGGGCCCCAGGGCCGCCACGGACGGGGGCACTGGCGGCTAGCGAGCCGTTCAGAGCGACCAACACACATAAAGCCATCCGGCCGGCGGCAAATCTGGGGCGCCGCCTGCCGGGTGGTTTGTTTTTCAGCTCGGAGGAAATCATGCGACCGAACCGGGGCGTCCCTTTTTTTGCCGGCGTCGCGCTGGCTCTCGCCTTTGCCGCCTGCGCGAAAGAGCGGCCAGCGATCAACCGGGTTCAGGCTCAGGCCCTGGCCAAGTCGTTCTTCGTCGGCGCCGACCTGACCAGCACCGCCGATGATCCCGAGTTCTACAAGCGGGGGACCGTCGTCGACGTGGCCTACGGCGCCGGGCAGGACGGGCTGTTCACCTCCAGTTACGCCCAGCCGGTGTCACGCATCCGCTGGGAGATCACCGAAGACACGCTGAACGCCCGTCTCTCCTACGAACGCATCGCCGGCACCGACGGCAAGGGGAACAAGTACGACGGCGTGCAGGCCATGCCGGCGGGGACCGCGGCCGCCAAGCCGGCCAACGACGGTCAGGTGGTGGCCAGCTACAAGATCGACAGCCACTTTGACATCAAGCGTGATTACAACCCGCAGACCGGCGAGCAGCTGAACGTCGTCAACGAGAACACCACCGACCGCCCCTGGTTCAGCCGCGAATACTTCCGCGTCGACTGGTCCAAGAACCTGGTCACCACCGCCTATGACTACGACACGCTGTCGCTGATCGGCGTGATCGGCGCGGTGAAGTACGAACCCTTCGCCTACACCGTGCTGGATCCGGAGAACCCGGACGCGCCGCACTTCAGTCCCGCCGAGGGCTATTTCGACGTCACCAACAAGGTCTACGCGACGCCCCAGCAGATCGATCTGGCGGCGTTCGGCGGCTCGGGCAGCATCCCGGCCTGCATGCTGCCGGTGGGCTATGTCTCGGGCGGCGGCTATCCGTGGGCCAACTGCAACCCCACCGAGCTGACCATCCGCGAATCGTACCGGCTGGTGACCGACACCGATTACGAGCCCATGGATTTCGACGGCGTGCGCTTTCAGGCGCTGGGCGCCTTCAACTTTGATTACCGCCGCGGCTATGCCCGCAACTATGGCCTGCTGGACCAGGAGTGGAGCCGGTTCATCGCCCGCTACAACATCTGGCAGCAGAGCCATTTTTACACCGCCGACAAGGACAAGAAGCCGACGGTGCCGATGGCCTGCGCCACCAAGGCCACCACCGAAGACGCCACCGGCGATCCCAGCGCCGATCCCAACCGCGACACCGACGGTGACGGCACCGCCGACGAGTGCGCCGCCGCCGGGCCCGGCTCGCGCTGCGACGTCTTCAACCAGAAGTGCACGCTGCCCTATCGCGACCGCAAGGTGAGGACCATCCCCTGGTACATCGCCGGCGACACGTCCCTGTTCGAGGCCACCAACTGGGCGGCCCTGGAGTGGGACCTGGCGATGAAGACGGCGGTGCAGACCGCGCGCCTGGTCGAGTGCCGCAAGACCAAGGCGGCGGACTGCGATCAGACGTTCCCGATGTGGAAGGGCCAGCAGGACGACAACGACGAGGCGGTGCGCATCGCCCGCGCCGTCGACGCCTGCCGCCGCACGACCAGCTGGACCAACGCCGACTGCGAGACGAAAGCCCGCGACGGCGCGGCCGCCGTGGCCGCCGAGCGCGGCGCGCCCGGCGACGTCAGCACGCTGGCCATCGGCACGATCGCCGCCATGCCGCCGGTCATCGTCCTTTGCCACAACCCGGTGGTCGCCGCCGATCACCCGGTCTGCGGCAAGGCCGGCATGGAGGTTCGCACCGGCGACATTCGTTACAACACCGTCCTCAACATCCCCAAGCCGCAAGCGCCCGCCTTCTGGGGGATCATGGTCGACGGCAACGATCCGCTGACCGGCGAGAAGGTCGTCGGCTCGATCAACCTGTGGACGGCCACCACCGACTCGGCGGCGCAGCAGCTGGTCGACATGGTCCGCTACATCAACGGCGAGATCTCCACCGATCAGATCACCAACGGTTCGTACATCCAGAACTGGGCCGGCGCCGCCAAGCTGGGCGCCAGCCAGGGCCTGCCCACCATGTCGCGCGCCGAGGTGAACCAGCGCCTGGCCGCCACCACCACCCTGGACGGCAAGAGCTTTGCCGCCCTGGCCGCCGCCACGCCCTCGGCCGAGGTGCGCGCCGCCCTGGACGCCGCCAAGTTGCAAGCCGCCGACGTGCAGGTCCGCAACGACGTGCCGTCGCCGGGTCTGCTGAAGGTGCAGGCGACGCTGAACCTGGCCCGCGGGACCAACGTCGAGAGCCAGTTGATCAACCCGGCCATGCTGCAGCTGGCGGGCATGCCGGCCAACGTGCCCTTGCAGGGCGCGATGGGGAGCCTGGCGTCACCGCTGGGCCTCAGCAACCCGATGACCTGGACGCGCATCCGCCAGATGCGCGAAAACGCCCTGGCCGCGCGCGGCGCCTGCCTGATTGACGAGGCGCCGGAGCCGTCGTCGATGACCGGGCTGGCGAACATCCTGGCCAAGAAGTTCCCGGCGGCGAAGGGCGAGAGTCCGGCCGCCCAGCAGGCCCGCTACCAGCAGATGTTCCATTACATCCAGCAGCGCTATCAGTACACGGTCATCGCCCACGAGATGGGGCACTCGATCGGGTTGCGCCACAACTTTGTCAGCAGCGCGGCGTCGCTGTTCTACCGGCCGCAGTACTGGCAGCTGCGCACCAAGAACGGTCAGGTCAAGGCCGCCTGCACCGACGCCGTCGACGACGGCACCTCCTGCGTGGGCCCGCGCTACTGGGATCCCGTCACCGACGAGGAACAGTCACAGCTGATGTGGATGTGGATGCAGTCGACGGTCATGGAGTATCCCGGCGAAACGTCGCAGGACATGATCGGCCTCGGCGCCACAGACTTCGCCGCCGCGCGCTTCTTCTACGGCGACAGCGTGTCGGTCTACACCAACCCGGCCTACAAGGCCGGAACAGCCATCGGCGCCGGCATCAGCGCCGCCACCGACACCTTCGGCGGCATCGTCGGCATCCAGTACGGGCTGGGCGGCGGGGGCAGCGTCACCAACTTCCACTACTCGCAGCTGCAGAACAACTATCAGGTCATCAACGGCTGCTACACCGCCACGTCCGCCAAGCAACCGAGCGACTGGGACGAGAGCGTCCTGGGCAAGTGGGATCCGGTGCTGGACGGTCTGGTGGTCTCGGTCGACGGCAAGCCGACCAAGTGCCGGCAACAGCCGGTCGACTATGTCGGGTACACCCAGCTGCGCATGCCCAACGCCCGCGAGCTGAGCGGCGGCAGCACCCGCGGCGGACCCAGCGTCGATCCGGCGGGCCGGACGCGTGTCCCGTACGGGTTCGCCAGCGACAACTGGGCCGACACCGGCAACGCCTCGGTGTTCCGGTTCGACAACGGCGCCGATCCCTACGAGCAGGTGCAGTTCCTGGTCTCCACCCAGGAGAACCGGCACATCTTCGACAACTACCGGCGCAACCGCTCGACGTTCAGCCTCCTCGGCGCCGCCCAGCGGTCCTTCAGCCGATACAACGTCAAGCTGCAGGGGCTGTCCGGCGGCGTCGGTTTCCTGGAGTCGATCTACAAGGACGTCGCCACCAACCAGGGTTATTCCTTCGACACCCTGTGGCCGCTGGTGGTCAAGGACCTGGCCCACGACAACATCATCGCCGCCACGGTGGCCTTCGATCACTTCGTGCGCGAGCTGGGACGCCCCGAACCGGGTCCGCACTATTCGCGGGCCGCCGCCTTCGGCGATCCGGTCCTGCATTCGGCGACCGACCCCGACGACTATGGCCCGCCCATGGGCATCAACGGTTTCGGCCAGACCCAGCTCGTCATCCCCAACGGCACGGCCGGGTTCCTGCGCGACATCGGCTTCGGCGGGCACCCGCTGGAGAACGCGCTGTCGACGACGGTGGGCGACTTCTCGGTCGACTACATCGAGAACGCCGGGTCCTACTATGACAAGATCAACACAGCGATCCTGCTGGCCGAATCGGAGGATCGCTTCATCAGCCAGTCACGCCGCGATTTCTACGACGCCCGCTTCCGGGCCATCGGCCTGGCCGACGTCGTGCCGGAAGGTTTCCGGCGGGTGATCGCCAACGCCCTGACCGGCGACCGATCGATCCTGGCGCCCCGCGTGGCGGCCACCACCGCCGGCCAGCCCATCCTGGACACCGCGGCGTCGACCACCGGCGATCCTCTGGCGGCGCGTTACCCGAAGAGCGCCATGGGATGGCCCAGCTTCTGGCCCAAGGCCGGCCCGGAGATCTGCTTTTCCACAGATGGGCGCAACGCCTGCACCAACTATGCGGGCGACGGTGATTTCAATCCGGCAGCGCCCGCCAGCTCCGTGGCCGTCGATCCGCAGATCGGCTGGGAGGTGCAGAAGTTCCTGATCGCCTGGACCGTCGCCCTCATCAAGGCCAACGAGAAGACCAACTGGACCGACATGATGCGCATCTGGCGCCTGGGCCAGAACACCAACCCCGAGATCGATCAGCGCATCGAGTGGCAGGATCCCACCTCGGGCGAGGTGTACTACGCGCGGGCCGTCGGAACCGAATGCCTGTTCGGCGACGCCGCCAACGGGTGCGCCGGCGGCAAGGTGGTGCAAAAAGGGATCGCCGCCCGGGTTCTCGAGTACGCCAACCGGCTGACGGCGGGCGGTTACAAGCTGGACGTCACCGGCTTCCCCGCCACCGCTGGTCACCCGGCCGGCTTCAACGCCTTCGGACGGGCCATGGTGATGCGACAGCCGTCGGGCGATCCCATCGTGGCCGCGGATCCGGCGGTGCGCGACGTCAGCCCGGCCGGCAGCCTGGTGCCGACCACCGACTGCGATCAGAACCTGACGCCCAGCTGCGTGCCGCTGACGCCGCTGCAAAACCACGCCGCGTACGAGCTGCAGTCGTACAAGTCGGTGCCGGACTACCTGTGGCAAGCGGAGCTGGTCTACGGCTGGTTCCCGGCCCCGTCGGCGCGCGGCGTGTACTGACGTCATGACCGGGGGCAACAAGCGCACGCGCGAGCGCCAGGGGATGTCGGCGCCGCGCACGGTTGGTGTGCTGGCGCTGGCGCTGGCGACGGCGGCGGCCGGGGGTCGGTCTGCCCGCGCCGAGCAGCAACCGGCCGCCCCCGAGGCGCCCGCCCCTGCCCCGGCGGCCGAACCGGCGGCGCCGCCGGCCGCCGAATCGCGCGCCACCGAGGGGGAAGCCACCGCCACCCTGGCGCCGGCGCTGGCCACCACGCCCGGCCGCTGGCACGGCAGCATCTTGCTGCTGGATCAGTCGGCCACCACCCAGACGTTGCACGTGGGCGGCGACTATCAAAGCTATGATCCGACCTACGAGCTGTGGCTGGCGCTGAAGCCGCGCTTTTATCTCTACGAGACCAAGACCGACGCCGTCAGCTTGAACCTGTGGGCGAACCTGTACCTCGAGCTGACCAACAGTGACACCACCACGCGCTCGCGCGAGCCGCTGATCGGTCCGACATTCCTTTGGGCCACCTACGGCCACTCGTTTTACCGTTCGAAGGAGACCAAGACCGTCGTCGCCATCGGGCCGCGCGCGGTCCTTCCCACGGACAAGGCGTCGCGCGGCTCCGGGCAGCTGATCGGCGTGGGCGGACTTTTTTCGGCCTCACAGTACCTGCCGGTGCGCGGCGCGGGGGCGCGCAACCTCAAGAGCGCGCGCGTGGGCGTCAGCGCGATCTACAACCACCCGTTCGCGGAAGCCACCTCGCCGGTCAACGACCAGATCCGACAGATCCGACAGGACGTCGCCGGCCGCACGGTCATCTCCGATCAGCTGACCGGGGCCATGAACGTCAAGCACGCGCTGAGCCTGACGGCGTCAGGCGACCTGCGGATTCTCTCCAAGCTGGAGCTGTCGCTGTCCTACGTCTGGCTGAACGCCTGGGCCTACGCCCCCGGCGCCAGCATGCCGATCCCGCTCTTGACCGGACCGGCGCAACCGATGACCGTCGCCGATCCCACCACCTACCGCCTCAGCACCTGGACCACGGCGTCGCTGACCTACGAGCCCACCGACGATTTCTCCGTCAGCCTCGGCTATTACAACCTGGCCTCGCAGCTAGGACCGGACGGCACCCGCCGCAATCCCCTGTGGAGCCCCAGCGCCCGCTTTTTCCTGACCCTCACCGGCAACCTGGACGTCCTTTACGACCACCTGGCCGGACATCCGCACGCGACCGTCGACTAGGCGTAGTCGTCGGCGCGAAACAGCAGCGGGCGAAACGTCTCTCGCAGCGCGCCGAAGGGCTTTGCGCTGTTGAGCGCGCCAAGGATCACGTCTTGTTCGGAACGCTCCGGCAGCCGGAACGGCCGGACGTCGAGCAGCTTTGCCTCGCACGCCTTCCAGCCGGCGATGATGTTCAACCGCTGGGCTGCCGACGGGTAGGCCCCGGGCGTCCGCTTGGCCCACTCGTAACCGGCATAGCCCAGCAGCGCGCCCCGTTGCGTGCCGAGGATGTTCTTCAGCGAACCCAGCAAGGCGCAGGCGGCCTGCACGGCTTCCTCATCCGACAGCGGGCGGGTCGACTTCGTCTGGTGGCCCACCTTCTTCGTCGGCGGCACCGTCAGGTTGAACTCGGCCATGCGGTGAAACTCGGCCGGCTCGACCTGGCCGAACCCGATGCCGGTCCCACCCCCGATCTGGTACACGTTGTTGAAAAGCGATTCCTCCCAGAAGATTCCAATCAGCAGGCGATCGGGAAAATCCGCCCTCACGAAGTTGTTGGAATAGATGAGGTCGAACATCTCCACGAACGACTTGCCCGGTTTGTGAACGGCCATCTGCGCCTCCCCCGAATGAGCGCGCGACTATAGCCGCGCCGACCCCGCCCCGCCACCGACGGCGATCGCCGCTCAGGGTGCCCCGATGGCGATTCGTTGACGGTTGCTGACAGGTATCCACCCAGCGGCCGCTCGATCCGCCCCGATGCGCCTGCCTTCTGGTTTGGCAGCGAGCTTGCATTGTCCCCGGGCATGTTCAGGAACGCCTCTGTTCTGGCACTGATCGTCGCCGCGGCTCCGGCGGCGTGGGGCGCGGACGAGCCGGCCTCCGGGCAGGACGCCACGCGCCTGGTGGCAACGCCCACCGCCGCGCCCGTGCGCCTGTCGTTCGAAGTCGGGGGCACCGCCGTCAGCGCCAACAACGTGCTTCCCATCCCGGGGCTGGGGATGGGCCTCCTTTTCGAGCGTGGGATGTTTGGGATCTCCGCGGCGATGCAGGTCGACTTCATCACCATGTGCGATCACGGCACGGCCAGCGACTCCGAGTGCGGCCTCCTGTGGATCTGGGACGTGGCCCCGCGCTTCACCCTCCTTCCCGCCGAGCGCTGGAGTCCATACCTCGCCGGCCGCCTCCAGTTGTTAAAGGATGAGGTGCACGGCCTGGTCCCGGCCGCCGGCCCGCGCATCGGCTTTCGCTACCGCGGAAACAGGATCGGCTTCTTCGCCGAGGGCGGCCCGTCGTTCATACGCGCCCAGGACGCCGATTTCACCGTCGCCGGACGGCGGTGGTTTCCCCAGGTGTCGACCGGACTGACCGTTCCGTGGCTGTGACGGCAGCCCCCGGTCACCGTCGCTGATCGCCGCTCACGGCGCGGGACGCGCCACCGGCGCCGACGAGCTGTCGCTGCCGTCCAGCAACGCCGCCAGCGCCTGGCGCCTATCTTCGGGCGCGCGGTCCAGCACGTACTGGCGGATGGCCCGCCAGTCACCGGCGCCCGGATCGCCGCGCGTGCAGGCGATGGCGTCGCGCCAGGTGGGATCTTCGGGATCGTCGCGCCAGCGAGCGGCGCGCACGCGATCGACGCACGCCTCGCGCGGGCGCCCCACCCGCTGCCAGACGGCGGCCGCCCGCAAAAATCCGTCGAAGCGATCGGGGGTGAAGAAGATCATGTCGGTCAATTTTCGCTCGACGCCGCCCCACCGCGCTCCCAGACCGTCGATCAGCGCGGCCACCTCCTCGACGTCGGGTGACGTGGGATCTTCGGCCAGCAGCAGCGCCGACCAGTGGCGGGTCCGCTCACTGGGCGTCAACAGCTCTGGCGACGCGGCCAGCAGCGGCAGCAATCGCCGTGACAGCGACGGGCCTCCCAGCACCCAGCGGTCGAGATCGGCCGCCGCCGGAATGCCCACCAGGGCGATCGGTGGCTGTGGTGTTTCGGGCGACGTCGCCTCGGGCGCGGGGGTCCTGGCCAGCGCTTCGCGCAGCCGCTCGACCTGCGTGCTGTCGCTGTCCTGGCGGGCCGCC
>DATLVT010000750.1:0-11227 GCA_035577105.1 Polyangia bacterium | reverse complement strand
AGGACGCGCAGCACATCGAGGCGATCATCGGCGACATCGAGAAGCGCTTCATGCTGCACTACAATTTCCCGCCCTTCTCGACGGGCGAGGTCAAGCCGTTGCGCGGCGCCAGCCGTCGTGAGACCGGCCACGGCCACCTGGCCGAGCGGGCGCTGTCGCGCATCCTGCCTCCGGAAAAAGACTTCCCGTACACCATCCGCATCGTCTCGGAGATCCTGGAGTCGAACGGCAGCTCGTCGATGGCGTCGGTCTGCGGCGGCACGCTGTCGCTGATGGACGCGGGCATTCCGGTGCGGACACCGATCGCCGGCATCGCCATGGGCCTCATCAAGGAGGGCGATCGCGTCGCCGTGCTGTCGGACATCCTCGGCGATGAAGACCACCTGGGCGACATGGACTTCAAGATCTGCGGGTCCAAGACCGGCGTCACCGCCGTGCAGATGGACATCAAGATCCAGGGGCTGACCCGGGAGATCCTGGAGACGGCGCTGCGCCAGGCCCGCGAGGGGCGGCTGTTCATCCTCGGCAAGATGGCCGAGGCGCTGGCCGGGCCGCGCGAGGAGATGTCGCGGTACGCGCCGCGCATCCACACGCTGCGGGTCAAGCCGGATCAGATCCGGGAGATCATCGGCCCGGGGGGCAAGACCATCCGTGGCATCACCGCGCAGACCGGCGTGGCCATCGAGGTCGAGGACGACGGAACGGTGCACATCGCCTCGCCGGACGGCATCGCCGTGCAGAAGGCCATCGACATCATCAAGGGCCTGACCACCGAACCCGAGGTGGGCGAGTTCTACATGGGCGTCGTGCGCCGCCTGGCCGAGTTCGGCGCCTTCGTCGAGATCCTGCCCGGCACTGACGGCCTGGTGCACATCAGCGAGCTGGATGACAAGCGCGTGCGCGCCGTGCAGGACGTCTGCAAGGAAGGCGACGAGATGATCGTCAAGGTCATCGGCATCGACCGCGCCTCGGGCAAGATTCGCCTGTCGCGCCGCGAGGCCATGGGCAAGACCCCCGACGTCGTTCACAACTTCCGCGTCGTCGCCGCTTCGTAACGTGAGCGGGCCGTTGCTTCGCTATCGCAAGCTGCGGCCCGCCGCGCTGGCGCCCCGGTACATGTCCGCGGGCGCCGCGGGGATGGATCTGGCGTCGGCGGCGGAGGGGCCGGTGGTTCTCGAGCCGGGGGCGCGCCTGGGCGTGCCGACCGGTCTGGCCCTGGAGATTCCCGCTGGGTTCGAGGGGCAGGTGCGGCCGCGGTCGGGCCTGGCCCTGCGTGTGGGCGTCACGATCGTGAACGCTCCGGGCACCATCGACAGCGACTATCGAGGCGAGCTGGTGGTGTTGCTGGTGAACCTGGGGCGCGAGCCGCACGTGATCAACCCTGGCGACCGCATCGCCCAGCTGGTGATCGCCCCGGTGACGCAGGTCGAGGTCGCCGAGGTGCAGGAGCTGTCCACGACCGTGCGCGGCAGCGGCGGCTTCGGCCATACGGGCTAGGGCGCGCCGGCAGTAGACCGGCGCCAGAGCGCCACCGGGTTGTCACAAAGAGACTGATTGCGTCCGCCGCCGGCTTGGATAATTATTCACGCCATGGATAGTCAGGCCGTCCCGGTGGGCATCGTCGGCGTCTCCGGGTACTCGGGGATGGAGCTGGCGCGCATTCTGTCCCAGCACCCGCGCCTGCGCGTCGCCTTCGCCGTCAGCGACAAATGGGCCGGTCGAATGCTGGGCGACTGTCTGCCGGTGGCTGAACCAACGGCGTCGCTGACCGTCCAGTCGCAGGCGGAGGGGAGTAAGCGGCTGGGCTCGGCCGAACTGGTCTTTCTTTGCACGCCGGCCGAGGTGTCGCTGGCGCTGGCGCCGCAGGCGCTGGACGCCGGGGCGCGCGTCGTCGATCTGTCGGGCGCGTTTCGATTGCAGGCCGGCGACTACCCGCGCTGGTACGGCTTTGAACACGCTCGACCGGATCTGCTTTCCCAGGCGGTCTACTCCATGCCGGAGGCGGCCGGGGCGGAGGGGACGGCGCCGCTGCGGGCGGCCCGCCTGGTGGCGAACCCCGGCTGCTATCCAACGGCCAGCGCGCTGGCGTTGCTGCCGCTCCTGCGCGCCGGCGTGATCGAAACGACCGGCATCATCGTCGACGCCAAGAGTGGAACGACCGGGGCGGGACGGAAGGCCACCGAGGACATGTCTTTCTCGGAGACCGACGGTGACTTTCGGGCGTACCGGATCCTTCGCCACCAGCACACGCCGGAGATCGAACGGGCCCTGGTCCTGGCGGGCAGCCCCATCGCGCCGGTGACGTTCACCGCGCACCTCTTGCCCACGCGCCGCGGGATCCTGGCCACGGCCTACGGGCGGCTGCGCCCCGGCAAGAACGCCGCGGACGCGGTGGCGGCGATGCAGACCTTCGCCCGCGACCGGGCCTTCGTGCGCACGGCGAAGCCGGAGGCTGTTCGCCTGCACGCCGTGGTCAGCACCAACAGGGTCCTGCTGGGCGCCGACGCCG
This sequence comes from Polyangia bacterium, assembly GCA_035577105.1. Classification (GTDB taxonomy): domain Bacteria; phylum Myxococcota_A; class Polyangia; order Fen-1088; family Fen-1088; genus DATKEU01. The sequence goes on along the minus strand of DATLVT010000750.1, from coordinate 8,718 downwards.
ATCCGGAGCGCGGGATCGCCATCGGGTTCGGCGCCATCGACAACCTGGTCAAGGGCGCCGCCGGACAGGCCGTGCAGAACGCGAATCTGATGTTTGGTTTTGACGAGACCACCGGCCTTCTTGGCCTTGCTGGGAGCACACCGTGATGTCCGAGACCACCGTGGCCATTCCTTCCGGGTTTCGTTTTGGCGCCACGCGCGCCGGGATCAAGGCGACCGGGACCAAGCGCGATCTGGCGGTGATCGTCTCGGACGCGCCCTGTGCGGCGGCGGGGGCGTTCACCGTCAACAAGATGTGCGCCGCCCCGGTGCGCACGGCGGCCGCCCGCCTGCCCGCAGCGGGGATACGGGCCATCGTCGCCAACAGCGGCAACGCCAACGCGCTGACGGGAGCGGTGGGCCTGGACGATGATCGCGCCATGGCCGCCGCCGCCGCCGCCGCGCTGGGGATCGGGGCCGACGAGGTGCTGACCGCGTCGACCGGCGCCATCGGCGTGCGCATGCCGATCGACGTCATCCGGGCCGGGATGCCGGCGCTGGCGGCTTCGCTGGGGACCGACCCGGGGCCGGCCGCCGAGGCGATCCGCACCACCGACCTGCGCAGCAAGATTGCTGGTCGCACCATCGACATCGGGGGACGGGTGGTCAAGCTGGCCGCCATCGCCAAGGGCTCGGGGATGATCCATCCGAACATGGCCACCATGCTGTGCTTCGTGGTCACCGACGCGGCGGTGGCGCCGGGGACGCTGCAGGCGGCGGTGAAGGAGGCCAGCGATTCGACGTTCAACACCATCACCGTCGACGGCGACATGTCGACCAACGACTGCGTGATGGCGCTGGCCAACGGTCGCTCCGGCGCGCCGGCCATCGAGGGGCCGGGGGCCGCCTTCGATCGATTCCGCACCGCCCTGACCGAGATCTGCGCCGAGCTGGCCCGGGCCATCGCCGCCGACGGTGAAGGCGCGACCAAGCTGCTGATCGTCGACGTGGAGGGGACACCCGATGCGGCCATGGCCCGCGATCTGGCCCGCGCCGTCGCCGGCGGCAGCCTGGTCAAGTCGGGCATCTTCGGCGGCGATCCCTCGTGGGGACGGATCCTGGCCGCGCTGGGGGCGCGCATCGGCGCCCGCGAATTCGCCGTCGATCCCGCCGACGTCACCCTGGACATTCAGGGCACGCGCGTCTTCGAGCAGGGCGGGGTGCGGCCCTTTGACAACGCGGCGCTGTCGCTGCGCATGCGCGAGCCGGAGATCGCCGTGCGTCTGGAACTGCGGCACGGCCCGGGCAAGGCCCGCGCCCTGGGCTGCGACCTCAGCTACGAATACGTGCGCATCAATGCCGAGTACTACGCCGGCCCATCCGCCAGTTCGACGATGCCCAAAGGTCCACCGCCGGCAACAGCCGCGGCGCCGACGCCGGCGTCTTCCGCCGCCGCGACGATCAACCGTCCGGTGATCGTCGAGGCGCTGAACTACATCCGCAAGTTCGCCGGCAAGCGGGCGGTCATCAAATACGGCGGCGCGGCCATGGTCGATCAGTCGCTGAAGCGCAGCTTTGCCCAGGAGATCGTCCTGCTGCAATCGGCCGGTCTGCGGCCGGTGATCGTGCACGGCGGCGGGCCCGAGATCACCAGGACGCTGGAGCGTTTCGGACAGAAATCCGAATTCGCCGACGGCCAGCGCATCACCGGCGCCGAGGACGTGAGCGTGGTCGAGATGGTGCTGACCGGAAAGATCAACACCGAGATCGTCGGCTTGCTGAACCTGCTGGGCGGCAACGCCATCGGTCTGTCGGGGAAAGACGGCCGCCTCATCATGGCCAGGAAACTGGCGCCGCAACCGGGCAAACCCGATCTGGGTTTCGTCGGCGAGATCGAGATGATCAACTCCGAGCTGCTGGACATGTTTCTGGAGCGCAATTACATCCCGGTCATCTCCCCGGTTGGCTTTGGCGAGGACGGGGCCAGCTATAACATCAACGCCGACGTGGCGGCCGCCGAGATCGCCGTGGCTTGCGGTGCCACGCGGCTCATCTTTCTCACCGATGTCGCCGGCATCCTGGACGGTGACGGCAAGCTGGTCACGCAGATCAAAGGGTCCGAGCTGGAGAGCCGCCTGGGCGGCGCCATCCGCGGCGGCATGACCGTCAAGACGCAGGCCGTGCAGAACGCGCTGGCGGGCGGGGTGCAGGCGGTGCACATCGTTGACGGACGGACCCCGCACAGCATCGTGGCCGAGCTCTTCACCGATCGCGGCGTCGGCACGGTGGTGACCTGATGCCTTCGACCGAATCGCGGCGCGACGCCATCCGCGAGATCCTGGCCCGCTTTCCCGTGGAGACGCAGGAGGGGTTGCGCCGTCACCTGGCCGCCCGCGGGATCCGCGCCGCGCAGGCGACCCTGTCGCGGGACATGGCGGCGCTGGGGGTGCAGCGTCTGGCTCGTCCCGGCGGCGGTCGCTATGTCGTCGACGGCGACGGCGGCCTTTTGCCGATCGAACCGGTGCGCCGCCTGGTCGACAGCGTCGAGACCAACGGGGCGCTGGTGGTGGTCCGCACCAAGGCCAGCGCCGCCTCGACGGTGGCGCGCGCCCTGGACGAAGCGCAGCTGAAGGGCGTCATGGGGACGCTGGCCGGCGACGACACCATCTTCGTGGCGCCGGCCGTGGCGCGGGGCGGTCAGGCCCTGGCCCGCCAGCTTCGCCGCCTGCTCGGCAAGGGCTCGGCCTAGGCGGAGGCTGCGCTGCCCTGCGCGCCCAGCAGATCCTGCGCGGCTTTCAGGCCGCCCAGGACATTGTCGACGGCGGTCAGCTTCTGCAAGATATCGCGGCGTGAACTCTCGGTGCCGCCGCTTGGCTGCTGGCGGACCGGCGACGGCTTGTTGATCTCGTCGGCGCGTTTGGCGTCGTCCTTGCCGGAATCGGCGCTGTCGCCCAGACCCAGGTCGCGCGGCTTGAGCAGTTGCGCCTGCAAGACGCGGTTGAGCTCGTTCTCAACGTTTATCGGTGGCCGCAATCCCACGCCCGGCAGCGGTACCACCTCGGGCGACGCCGAAACATGCCGCGCATCCAGCGTGAACCCGGGAATGGCGCCGGTCAGTGTGTTGCTGCGGCTAGTGGTGGTCTTGCCGTCGATCGTCACCGCGGCGTTGCTGGCCGCCTGCGTGACGGCGGGGCGCAGCGACTGACCGCTGCCTCCTGTCGATGTCTCGCTGACGGTCAGGGCATCTTCCGGCCGTCCCTGGAGCGGGTAACCGGCGGCGCGGCTGCCGATCGACAGGCGAACCCCGCCTCCGTCGGTGACGATGGCCGCCCTGACGTTGGCGCCGCTGTTCTCGACGTTGCGCCGAACGTCCGCCAGCGTGTCGCCGTCCTTGATGGCGACGTCATACCGTTTGCCTTCCACGTTCAGCGACAGCGTGCCGCTCTTCACCGACGCCTGGTCGGATGCAAATCGGTCTGACTGGACCTCCGCGGGGCGGGCCAGGCTGTCGACGGAGACCAGGGCGCCCGTCGGCGCGCCCGAGCCGCCTGGCGGCGACAGCATCCCGATCCGGTCAATGCCCGCCGAGGCGTTCGTGGCCGCTGGCGGGCTGGCCAGGTCGAACGTCGCGCCGCTGATGGCGTCGGTGATCCGGTTGTCGCTGCTGGTTCTGGTCACCCCGTGCAACGTGAAGACCGCGTTGGTGGCCTGCTGATCGACGGCCAGTCCCAGCAAGCGCCCGGTGGTCCCGCTGTCCCGTTCGGTGATGGTCAGCGCGTCGCTGGCGGTTCCGCCCAGGGCATATCCCGTGTTGCGGGCCTTGATGCCCAGGGTGACCTGCGAGCCATTGTTTTCAATCGACGCGTCGATGGGCGCCCCCAGCGCCCGCAGGCCAGCGACGACGTCCTTCAGCTTTGACCCTTGCGCGATGTCCAACCCATAGCTGGTCCCGTTGATCGAAAATCCCAGGTGGCCGGCCGTCACTTCGTCGTCGGCGCTGGTGAATCCCTGCGAACGCGCATGCGCGGCGGTGGCGACGCTGGTGACACGAATCGGATCGGCGGTGTCACGGGTCAGGCTGAAGGCCCCGCTCGGCGATCCAGCGGTGGGGGCGCGCGTCGCCGACAGGGCGGCAGCGGCGGCGCCGACGAAATCGGGGAGGGTGACGTCGTCCTGCCGACGCGCGTTGGTGCCGGTCAGCGATTGACCGAGCGCGTGCAAACCATCCAGCGGCCGCTGGGCGGTCGAGGTCCGGCGGTTCGACGCGGGCTGCGCGTCGAAGAGCCGAAGACCGATGGGTGAAAATGAGCTCATGTGGCAGCGGCACCTACTGGGCAGATTTGACCTAGTGGTCCTTGCTCGCGCCATCGGCAGCATTCTCAGAAACTTAAGAAGAAAACGAATTGTTCCATCATGACGGCGGCTTGCGACGCGGCTGGGGGAACGTGGTAAACACCGCCCATGCCCAAAGCGGTGGTCCTGCACGAGATCGGTGGGCCCGAAAAACTGTCCTTCGCGGACGTCCCGGTGCCGTCACCCGGACCCGGCGAGGCGCGTATCCGTCACACGGCGATCGGACTCAACTTCATCGACGTCTATCTGCGCACCGGCGTTTACAAGGTGCCCAGTCTTCCCAGCATTCTTGGTCAGGAAGGTGCCGGCGTCGTCGAGGAGCTCGGTCCCGGCGTCACCGAGGTCAAGGTCGGCGAGCGCGTGGCATATGGCGGCGTTCCCGGCGCGTACTGCGAAAGCCGGATCATTCCGGCGGCGCGGCTGGTTCCCTTGCCCGATGACATCGACGACCGCACCGCGGCGGCGATGATGCTGAAGGGGATGACCGCCCAGTACTTGCTGCTGCGCTGCGGGCGCCCCAAGCGCGGCGACATGGTGCTCTTTCATGCGGCGGCGGGCGGCGTGGGGTTGATCGCCTGCCAGTGGGCCAAACACCTGGGTGTCGAGGTGATCGGAACGGTAGGCAGCGCCGAGAAGGCGCGTCTGGCCTTTGATCGCGGTTGCGCCCACGTCATCAACTACAACAAAGAAAACTTCGTGCATCAGGTGAACGAGATCACCCGAAGCGCTGGCGTGTCCGTGGTCTTTGATTCTGTTGGCAAGACCACCTTTCGCGCCTCGCTGGACTGCCTGCGGGCGCGCGGGATGATGGTCAGCTTTGGCCAGTCGTCTGGGCTGGTGCCGCCCCTGGACATCACCATCCTCAGCATCAAGGGGTCGCTGTTTCTCACCCGACCGACGCTGGCGTCGTACGTCGCCACCCGGGAGGAACTGCTGGAGACCGCCGGCGATCTGTTCGACGTGGTGCGCTCGGGCGCGGTGCGCATCGACATCGGGCAGACCTACGAGCTGAAAGACGTGGCCAAGGCCCACACCGATCTGGAGGCGCGCGCCACGCACGGTTCGACGGTGCTGCTGCCCTGAAACGGCCGGTGGTGAGGTTGAATCCGCAGGTCGATTCCGCTAGAAGAGCGCAGCGCCGATGATTGCTCGTTATACCCGTCCGGAAATGGCAGCGCTCTGGTCCGACGCGCATCGCTTCGACACCTGGTTGAAGGTGGAACTGGCCGCTTGCCAGGCCATGGAAGCGGCGGGGACGGTGCCGGCAGGAACGGCGGCCAAGGTTCAGGCTGCGGCGGCGGGGCGACTGGTGCCCGAGCGCATCTTCGAGCACGAGGAGCGCACCAAGCACGACGTGATCGCCTTTCTGTCCCACGTCGAGGAGCTGGCCGGCGAGCCGGCGCGCTGGCTGCACCTGGGGATGACCTCCTCGGATGTTCTTGATGCCGGGCTGGCGCTGACGCTGTGCCAGGCGGCCGATCAGATCCTGGCCGGCGTCGATCTGCTGACGGCCGCGTGCCGCCGCCGCGCCGACGAGGAGCGGGCCACGCCGGCCATCGGCCGTTCGCATGGGATTCACGCCGAGCCGATCACCGCCGGGCTGGTCTTCGCCGGGTTCTTCGCCGAGCTGCAGCGCGCCCGCCGCGCCCTGGTGGCCGCCCGCCAGGAGATCGCCGTCGGCAAGATCGCCGGCGCGGTGGGGACCTATGCCAACCTCGATCCCGCCATCGAGGCCAAGGCGCTGGCGGCGCTGGGCCTGCGTCCCGAGGTGGTGCCGACGCAGATCGTGGCGCGCGATCGCCACGCTGCCTACTTCACGGCGCTGGCCCGCCTGGGCACCGCGGTGGAGCGCATCGCCCTGACCGTGCGCCACTGGCAGCGCACCGAGGTGGGCGAGGCGATGGAGGCCTTCGGCAAGGGGCAGAAGGGCTCGTCGGCCATGCCCCACAAGAAGAATCCGATCCTGTCGGAGAACCTGTGCGGTATCGCCCGCCTCCTGCGGTCGTACGCCAGCGCCGCGCTGGAGGACGTGGCGCTGTGGCACGAGCGCGACATCTCGCACTCGTCGGTGGAGCGGGTGATCGGTCCCGATGCCACCGGCCTGGCGGATTTCATGGTCCGGCGGGCTGCGCGACTGGTTGAAGGACTGGTGATCAACCGCGAGAGGATGCGGCAGAATCTGAACCTGACCGGCGGGCTGTACTACAGCGAGGCGGTCATGTTGCAGCTGGTTGGCAAGGGGATGGCCCGGCAGGCCGCCTACGAGCTGATCCAGCGCAACGCCATGCGGGCAGCCGCCGGCGAGAAACCTTTTCGCGTGCTGCTGGGTGAGGACGCCGACATCGCCGCCAAGCTGTCCGCCGCCGAGATCGATCGCGCGTTCAACCTGGAGCATCATCTTCGTTACGCCGGAGCCATCATCGACCGCGCGCTGCAAAATCAGGAGCTATGAACCATGGACGACGCTCTCATTCGCGCACAGCTGCAGAAGACCCTCGACCGAACGCACTTCCCCGAGCTGGGGTCTAAGTACGAAGGCAAGGTCCGCGACTGTTACATCCTGGACGGACGGCGCACCATCGTGGTGACCGATCGCCTGAGCGCCTTTGACGTCGTGCTGGGGACGATTCCCTTCAAGGGACAGGTCCTCAATCGCATGGCCGCGTTCTGGTTCGAGGCGACCGCCAACCTGGCTCCCAATCACGTCATCAACGTCCCCGACCCCACGGTGATGGTGGCGCGCGAGTGCCAGTTGCTGCCGGTCGAGTTCGTCATGCGCGCGTACATGACCGGGGTGACGTCGACGTCGATCTGGTCGCACTATCAGAAAGGGGCCCGTCAGTTTTGCGGGCACGACCTGCCGGACGGCATGCGCAAGAACCAGAAGCTGGACAAGGCCCTGCTGACGCCGTCGACCAAGGCCGAGAAGGGCGAGCACGATCGTTCGGTGTCGCGCGCCGAAGTTCTGGAGATGGGCCTGCTGTCGGCTGCCGAGTTCGACGAGGCGGCGCAGATGTGCGCCCGCATCTTCGCCTTCGGCCAGGGCGAGGCCCTGCGCCGCGGGCTGATCCTGGTCGACACCAAGTACGAGATCGGCCGGCGTCCCGACGGCACGCTGTGCTTCATCGACGAGATCCACACGCCCGATTCGTCGCGCTACTGGTACGCCGACGACTACGAGGAGCGCTTTGCCCGGGGCGACGAGCCGCGCGGCCTGGACAAGGAATACGTGCGCCGCACGCTGGCCGATCAAGGCTACCGCGGTGACGGTCCGCCCCCGACCTTGACCGATGACGTTCGCTGTGAAGCCGCCCGCCGCTATATCCAGGTCTGCGAGCTGATCACCGGCCGTCCGTTCGTCCCCGACACCGAAGAGCCGATCGCGCGCATCAGGCGCAATCTCAAGCTCTGAAGGCCGTGAAGGTCGAAGCGCCGCCGGCCTGAATCAGGGGAGCGGATCGTCCAGGCCGTGCTCGGACGACGCGGTGTCATCGCTGGCCTCGACCGGGCGGGACGGCTCGACGGGGGAGGGCGCTCGCTCCTGCGTGTTGGTGATCTCCAGGCTGCGATAGGCGCCGGTGCGCCGGCTGCGAGCGCCCGGATCAAGCAGGCGCGGCAGCTCGGCCAGGGCCTGGGCCAGGGTGACGTTCTCGGTTGGCTCGGGCTTGAGCAGCTCGTCAAGCTCACTGTCCGTCGTGCCGCTCACCATCCAGCGGTGGTCGACGGCCCGGCGCAACGCTGCGTCGTCAAGGCCGTACTCGGCCGCCAGGTCCACCGTGGTGTCGACGACCGCGACGGGACCGGTGCCGTTGCGGGGGCGACCGCCTTCGCCGCCTTTGACAGCGCTCTTGCTCTGCAGGATGCGGGTCAGCGTGTCGCGCGTGGTGGTATCGATGTGAACGAACTGCACGCCCATTCCGTGTGGTTTTTGCGGCGCCGCTGGATCGAACTCCTTGACCCAGATGACCTTGCCCGTCCCGGCCAGCGCGATCTGTCCGGTCGACAGTGACACCTCGAAGGAAAAGACGTCGCCGGGTGGGCGCGGCGTGCGCGTGGCCAAGAAAATCCCGCCTCGCGTGACGTTGGGGGCGAACCGTTGAACGAAGGTCTCGAGATCCCCGTACCGCAAACGAACACGAACTGGGGCAGAGGATGTCACGGCTCGGCTGGGGAGTATTGCTGCCAGCGCCAGCGAAATCAAACAGGCAGTTTGAAGAGGCGGCGCGTGTTCTCCGTGGTGGCCTGATCCATCACGTCGACCGCCACCCCGCGCAGGCTGGCCAGGGTCTCCAGCGTCTTGACGATGAAGGCCGGTTCGTTGCGCTTGCCCCGATGAGGAATGGGCGCCAGATACGGCGCATCGGTCTCGACCAGGATGCGGTCGGCC
>DATLVT010000749.1:0-7554 GCA_035577105.1 Polyangia bacterium | reverse complement strand
TCGCGCTTGGGTCGTCCCACCGCCGCGCGCAGCTTGTCTTGCAGATCCAGCAACGGCTGCGCCGCCTTGTGGGCGAACATCAGCGCGTCGATCAGGGCGTCCTCGGACACCTCGGACGCCGCCCCTTCCACCATCACGATGGCGTCGCGGCTGGCCGCGACGATGAGGTCGATGTCCGCCTCGCTCCGCTGGGCGAACGTCGGGTTGATAACGAACTCGCCGTTGAGGCGACCGACGCGCACGCCGGCGTAGGGACCGGCCCAGGGAATGTCGCTGATGTGCAGCGCGCAGGAGGCGCCGGTCATGGCCAGCACGTCGGACGGGTTCTCGCGATCCGTCGACACCACCATGGCGATCACCTGCGAATCAAACCGCCAGCCCTTGGGGAACAGCGGCCGCGACGGGCGATCGATGAGCCGCGAGGTCAGGATCTCGACCTCCGTCATCCGTCCCTCGCGCTTGAAATACCCGCCCGGGATGCGACCGGCCGCCGACGTCTTCTCCAGATAGTCGACGGTCAGCGGCATGAAATCGATGCCGGGTCTGACATTGGTCGATGCCACCGCGGTGACCAGCACCATGGTGTCACCGTAACGAACCACCACCGAACCGTCGGCCTGCTTGGCCATCCGGCCGGTCTCGATGGTCAATTCCTTGCCACCGAAACTGACTCCTTCACGAACGAACATGTCGCGCTCCTTTGACGGCAGCGGCGACGTTTCGTCCCTCTTCTCGCCGGTCCAGGCGCGCGCGACGGCGCGCTGGACCTGCGGGAAAAAGGATGAATACCGACGCAGCGGCCGGTTGGGACGAGCCCCAGCTCAGGCTGCAGGCTCGCCAGGTTGTTTCTGCCGAATGCCTGCTACTTCCGAATGCCGAGCGACTGAATCACGGTCCGATAGCGTTCGAGGTTCTTGCTCTTCAAATAGTCCAGCAATCGTCGCCGCTGGCCGACCAGCATCAGCAAGCCGCGCCGCGAGTGATGGTCTTTGACGTGGACCTTGAAGTGCTCGGTCAGGTACGTGATGCGCTCGGAAAGGAGCGCGATCTGCACCTCGGGAGAGCCCGTGTCGCCCGGCTTGCGAGCGAATTTCTGAACCACTTCGGACTTGCGTTCTGCTGCGAGAGCCATTTCTATCTTTCCGTTCTTCTTTGCTTTTGCTTGTTTTTGAGGTGCCCGAATCTCCCAGAAAATGCCCACCGAGTCAATCAGACCGAGGCTCTTTTTCCTGATTCTGCCGATGTCTGCACATCATTGAAGACACGCAGGCTGCGGACCAATCCGTCGACGCCGCGCTCGGCCACGGCCAGCAGTCCGCCCCCGGGAGCGAGAAGCTGGAAGCGGGCCTGAAACCGGTCGTCGATGGGCTCGGCGACGGCGTCGGCCGCTCCCACCAGCGCCGACCACGCAACGGCCTTGCCCTGGCGCACCGCCAGCGCCGACGATGCGTCGACGTGCAATACCGGCAGATGCCCGAGCGCCTGGGCCAATCCAATCAAGTCCGGCGGCGCGCCGCCCGGCGCCCGCAGGGCAGCCACCAGCTCGGCCAGCGGACGGGCCGACTCAATGGCGAAGGGCCCTGACCGCGTTCGTCGCAGGGCCGTGAGGTGGGCCCCCGGTCCCAGTGCCCGCCCCAGATCGAAGGCCAGCGAACGAATGTACGTTCCCTTGGAGCAGCGGACACGAACCATCACGGCGCCTGGCCCGTCGAAACGCACCAGCGTCAGCTCGTGAATGACCACCGCGCGCTCTGGAGGGTCGACGGCCTCGCCCCGGCGCGCGTAGGCGTACAAGGGCTCACCGTCGCGCTTCAGCGCCGAGTACGCCGGCGCCTTCTGCCGGATGGCGCCACGAAAGGCCGGCAGCGCCGCCAGGACCTGCGCCTCGGTGACCCCGCTGGCGTCGCTGCGCTGGGTCTCCGCGCCGTCGGCGTCATAGGTGTCCGTCTCGACGCCGAAGCAGATGGTCGCGTCATAGACCTTGTCCGCGTCCAGCAGAAACTGCGCCAGCTTGGTGGCCTCGCCCAGGCAAATGGGAAGAACGCCGGTGGCCATGGGATCCAGCGTGCCGCCGTGGCCGACGCGGCGAACGCCCGAGGCGCGCCTGAGCTGGCGGACCACGTCGAACGACGTCATCCCGCCCGGCTTGTCGACCACCAGCACACCATCCATGGTGTTCACCGATCGCGGTCGTCGTCCGCGCTCTCGGACGCCGCTTGATCGGCGTCGGCGTCGGCGTCGGCGTCGGCGTCGGTCTCAGCGGCGGCGGCGGTATCTGTCTCGACGCTCGGTGCCGCGGCGGGCGCCTGGGCGGCGATCTCCTGCAGCAGATGCTCGATGCGCGTCGCCTGCTCGAAGACCTGGTCGACCTCGAAGCTCAACGCCGGGGTGACCTTGAGGCGGAGGCGGCGGGCGATGGCGTGGCGAAAATAGCCGCTGGCATGGTCCAGCCCCTCGCGCACGTGGTCCAGCTCGGCCGCGCCGGCGTTGTGCACGGTGAACAGCGCCCGTGCCTGGCGCAGGTCCCCCGTGATTCGCACGTGCGTCACGGTGATCAGCCCGGCGTTTTGCACGCGCGGATCCTTGATCTCCCGGCGGGCCAGCAGCTCGCCGATGATGGCCCGCAACTCACCCGCCACGCGTTCCGTTCGCTGCGACACGACTGTGACCCCCTGTTACCCTTCCCAGTGGCGCAGATCTTTGCCCAGCGTGGTCTCGTCGAAGGTCTGCATCTCGCGCTCCTCGCCGGTGACGTCGGCCTTGCTGCGCACAAAGCGCAGCACCTCGTCCAGCGACGACTCCACGAACCGTCCTTCGTTGCCGCACAGGACGATGCCCAGCACCGCCCGCTGCCAGATGTCGTTGTCGCCCACTTCAGCGATCGACACGTTGAACTTGTCCCGCACGAGATCTTTTACCCGCCTGACCACCATCCGCTTGTCCTTCAGCGAACGGCTGCCGGCGATGTGCAGCGTGATACGAGCGATGCCGACGGTCACGACCGCGATCGTCGGTCAGCGCTTGCCACCTTGTCCAGTGGGATTCTCCAGCGTGGGAGCCACCGACTCGATGTCGAACGCCTCGATGATGTCGCCTTCCTTGAGGTCGCCGAAATTCTCCACCGAGATACCGCACTCATATCCCTGGGCCACCTCGCTGGCGTCGTCCTTGAACCGGCGCAGCGAACCGATCTTGCCGGTATAGACCACCACCGAATCGCGAATGACACGCACCTGGGCCTTGCGGGTGATCTTGCCCTCGACCACGAAGCTGCCGGCGATGGTGCCCGCCTTGGGGATGGTGAAGACCTGGCGAACCTCCGCCTTGCCCATCACCTTCTCGCGCAGCACGGGGGCCAGCATGCCCACCATGGCCTTCTTCACGTCGTCCAGGGCCTCGTAGATGATCTGGTACAGCTTGATCTCGACGCCTTCTTGCTCGGCCAGCTGCTGCGACTTGCCGGCGGGCCGGACGTTGAACCCGATGATGACCGCCGAGGAGGCCTTGGCCAAGCTGACGTCCGATTCGGTTATGCCGCCGACGCCGGTGGAGATGACGTTCACGCCGACCGCGTCGGTCGACAGGTTGCTGAGCGCGTTGGACACCGCCTCGACCGAGCCCTGCACGTCGGCCTTGAGGACGATCTTGACCTCCTTGACCTCGCCCGCCTTGATCTTGTCGAGGATGTTCTCCAGCGACACCCGCGCCGAGCCGGCGATGTCCTTCTTGCGCCGGGCGTCGCGCCGGTGCTCGACCAGCCCCTTGGCCGCCTTCTCGTCGGAGACGGCGTTGAAGATCTCGCCCGCGTCGGGGACGCCGTCGATGCCCAGCACCTCGACGGGGGTCGACGGACCGGCCTCGGTCAGGGCCTGTCCCTTGTCGCCCAGCATCGCCCGGATCTTGCCGGAGAACTCGCCGGCGACGATCAGATCGCCCAGGCGCATGGTGCCTTCCTCGACCAGGATGGTCGAGATCGGGCCGCGCGAACGGTCCAGCCGCGCCTCGACCACGTGCCCCTTGGCGGCGCGGTTCGGGTTGGCCTTCAGCTCCAGCACCTCGGACTGCAGGGCCAGCATCTCCAGCAGCTTGTCGATGCCTTCCTTGGTCTTGGCCGACACGTTCACGAAGATGGTGCTGCCGCCCCACTCTTCCGACACCAGCCCGTGCTCCGACAGCTTGTTGCGGATCTGCTCGGGGTTGGCGCCTGGCTTGTCGATCTTGTTGATCGCCACCACGATCGGCACGTCGGCTTCCTTGGCGTGGTTGATGGCCTCGATGGTCTGCGGCATCGGCCCGTCGTCGGCGGCCACCACCAGCACGACGATGTCGGTCATCTGGGCGCCGCGGGCGCGCATGGCGGTGAAGGCCTCGTGGCCGGGGGTGTCCAGGAAGACGACGTCCCCGCGATCTCCGTGGACCTTGTAGGCGCCGATGTGCTGGGTGATGCCGCCCGCCTCGCCGCCGGCCACGTTAGCCTTGCGGATGGCGTCCAGCAACGACGTCTTGCCGTGGTCGACGTGGCCCATGATGGTGACCACCGGCGCGCGCGGGACCAGGTCTTCAGGATTGTCGGCGGTCTCGGTCTCGGTCAGGACCTCTTCCTCGTTGAACGCCGTCGATTCGATCTGGTAGCCGAACTCGGTGGCGATCAGCGTCGCCGTGTCCATGTCGATGTCCTGGTTGATGTTCACTCCCATCATTCCCAGGGCCCACAGCTTCTTGATGACCTCTTTGCCCTTGATGCCCATCTTCTGGGCCAGGTCCGACACGGCGATGGTGTCGGCCATGCGCACCACGCGCTTGTGCTCGGCGGGCGTGGTGATCTGGGTCTGCTTGATCTTCTTGCCGGCGGCGGCGACCCGCTTGCGGGGCGGCGCGCCCGGACGCTGTCCCGGCGTTCCGAAGGCAGCCCGGCCATAGCGATCGCGTCCCGTGGCCGGCGTTCGATTGATGAGTCCGGTGCGGCCCAGACGGCGAAGCTCCTCGTCGCGATCTTTGATCTCGATCTTGGGCACGCCCGGCTCGCCTCGCGGCGCCATACCCGGCAGCTGGATGAAGGCGCCGGTGGCCGCAGAGCCGGTCACCACCGGGCTGGGGATCTGGCGAACGATCGGCGGCAGATTTGGGGTCGCGGAGGCAGCCGCCGCCGCGGGAACCGTGGCGGCCGGCGCAGCGGCCGGAGCCGGCGGGGAAGCCGGCGCCGAGGTGGAGGGCGCCGGGCGCGCCGCGACAGGAATCTCGCGCGACGGGCGGCTCTCACTCGACGCCGGTGAGGCTGCGTCGGCGGAAGCAGCGACCTTGGGCGCCGCCACAGGTGGCGCGGCCGTGACCGCCGGCTCGTGCTTTTCCTTGTCGGACGCCGGCGCTTTCGCCGGCGCAGCGACGGGAGGGGGCGCCGACGGCGCCTCTTGCGTGTCACGCGACCGGACCACCTGCGCCGGGGTCGTCATGGGCGGCGTGGGCGTCGACGGCGCGACCGGCGTCGCCGCCCGGGCCGTCACAGAGGCAGCGGCGGGAGCGACCGGTCGGGCAGCCGGTGCAGGCGGCGCGCCTTTTGATCGGCGACGAATGACGGTGTCGTTCAATCGCTCCTCGACCAGGCTCTCCTGCCGCTCACGATCAAGCGACCGGCGAATGCGATCCAGCTCGCCCGGTTCCAGGTGCGACATGTGATTGGCCACCTCGATCCCCATGGCGCGGATCTTCGTGACCAGGTCGCGATTGGCGATGCCCAGCTCCTTCGCCACCTCGTATACGCGAACCTTGGGCCCCGACGGCGCCTCTGGCGCGTTGGAGGAACCTTCCGACCTGCGTTCGTACCCACTTCCGATCATGGTGTTTTCCTAATCGTCGCTGCTGTCAGCAGCGGCAAGAGTGAGTCTGGTTCCAAGCTGGTCAAATCCTCGATTTTCGCGCGAAAAGCCCGGGCGAACGCCCCACTCTTCAACGCGGCCTTGATACAGGAAGCCTGCCCGTGAATGGACGCGCCGCGGCCCCTTGGCCGCCCGTCGTTCCACGGTTGCCACGGTCGCCACGGTTGAACACGCCCGTCGATCAGCACCAGGCGCACCAGTTCCGCGGCCGCTGCCGCCTTCCGGCATCCGACGCAGGTGCGAACGGGAGTCGCCACAGTTTTCCCCCGTCATCCACATTCGCCATCCCTCAGGGGCCCTCCGTGGGTCGCTCGGCGGCGCTGGCGGCCGCCGGCGCTTCGGCAGCGGCTGCGCCTTCGCCCGCCGCCGCGGCCGCTGCCGCGCGCGCCATCTCCTCGGCGCGCACGCGCCGTTCGATCTCGGCGGCCTTTCCGGCCGCCGAGATGATCTTCTGCGCTGATTCGGCGCCGCCCAGTCCTGGAACAGACGCGATCTCGTCGACCTTGGCGTTGGCCACGTCGGCGGCCGATCGCCAGCCCAGCTTGAACAGCGTCTCCGCCAGCTCGTTCCCCACGCCCTCGATGGCGGCCATCGATTGGCGCGACCGCTGCTCCATCTCGCGAACCTTGGTCTCCGAGTGAATGTCGATGCGCCACCCGGTCAGCTGCGACGCCAGCCGGACGTTCTGCCCCTTCTTGCCGATGGCCAGCGACAGCTTGTCGTCGGGAACGATCAGCTCCATCGTGTGGCTGCCGGCGTCGATGATCACGCGCGCCACCTCGGCGGGCGCGATGGCGTTACAGACGAACCGCGCCGGATCGGCGTCGTAAGGGACGATGTCGATCTTCTCGCCGCGTAGCTCCTGGACGACCGCCTGCACGCGCGAGCCCTTCATGCCCACGCAGGCGCCCACCGGATCGACGTCGCGATCGCGTGAGCTGACGGCGATCTTCGACCGCGCCCCGGCCTCGCGCGCCGAGGCCTCGATGCGCACGATCTTCTCGTAGATCTCCGGGACCTCCATCTCGAACAACTTTTCCAGGAGACCCTTGTGCGTCCGCGACAGGATGATCTGCGGACCGCGCGCCGTCTTGTCGATGTCCACCACGTAGGCGACGATGCGGTCGCCGGCCCGGTATGACTCGCGCGGCACCTGATCGCGCACCGGCAGGATCGCTTCGGCCCCGCCCAGATCGACGACGATGTTGCCGCGTTCAAAGCGGCGCACGATGCCGGAGATCAGCTCGCCGCGCCGGTCCTTGTATTGATTGAAGACGTTCTCGCGCTCGGCCTCGCGGACGCGCTGCAGGATGACCTGCTTGGCGGTCTGGGCGGCGATGCGGCCGAACCCCTTCCAGGCCCGGTTCAGCTTCAGCAGCTCGCCGTACTTGGCGTCCTGCTCCTCGGCCTTGGCTTGATCCTTCTCGTCGAAGAATATCTGGAAGAGCAGCTCATCGCCCGCCTCGGCCTTCAGCCCGAAGCGCGTGGCGTCCTCGAGGGAGATCTCCCGCCCTTCAGCGCCGGGGGTCACCTGCTCGGCGATGATGATGATCTGGAACAGATCGACCCGCCCGGTCTCCTCGTTGAACTTCGCCTCCATCTCCCGGTGCATCCCGAACGCCTTCTTGGCGGCGGTCAGGATCGCCTGCTCCAGCGTCTCCACCAGCACCTGGCGGTCGAT
>DATLVT010000748.1:0-4684 GCA_035577105.1 Polyangia bacterium | reverse complement strand
AGACCGCCCGCCACGACATGATCGCCGCCATCGCCGACCATGACGAAGCCATCGCCGACAAGTACCTGGCCGAGGCGGAGGTGTCGGCCGACGAGCTGAACGCCGCCATTCGCCGCGTGACCATCGCCCTCAAGATGACCCCGGTCTTTATCGGGTCCGCCTACAAGAACAAGGGCGTGCAGCTCTTGCTCAACGGCGTGAACATGTACCTGCCGAACCCGACCGAGGTCACCAACATCGCCCTCGACCAGAACAACCACGAAGAGAAGGTCATCCTGGTCTCGGAGCCGAAGAAGCCCTTCGTCGGTCTGGCCTTCAAGCTGGAGGAAGGTCGCTACGGGCAGCTGACGTACATGCGCGTCTACCAGGGGTCGCTGACCAAGGGTGACTTCATCGTCAACAACTCGGCGAACCGCAAGCGCATCAAGGTGCCGCGCCTGGTGCGCATGCACTCGAACGAGATGAACGACATCGAGACGGCGACGGCCGGCGACATCGTCGCGCTGTTCGGCGTGGAGTGCGCGTCGGGCGACACGTTCTCGACCGAGTCGGTGGCCTACACCATGACGTCGATGCACGTGCCCGAGGCGGTCATCTCCCTGGCCGTCTCGCCCAAGGACAAGGCCAACGCCACCAACTTCTCCAAGGCCCTGAACCGCTTCACCAAGGAGGATCCGACCTTCCGCGTTCACCGCGACGAGGAGTCGGCCCAGACCATCATCAGCGGGATGGGCGAGCTTCACCTGGAGATCTACATCGAGCGCATGAAGCGCGAGTACAACTGCGAGGTGATCTCGGGCAAGCCGCAGGTCGCCTACCGCGAGGCCATCGGGCAGCACGCCGAGTTCAGCTATACGCACAAGAAGCAGACCGGCGGCTCTGGCCAGTACGGAAAGGTGGCGGGGTTCATCGAACCGTTGCCCGCCGATCACCCCAGCGGGTTCGAGTTCGTCGACGAGATCGTGGGCGGTTCGATCCCGCGCGAGTTCATCCCGGCCTGCGAAAAGGGCTTCCGCGAGGCCGTGAAGAAGGGGCCGTTGATCGGGTTCCCCATCGTCGGCGTCAAGTGCGTCATCAACGACGGTGCGTCGCACCCGGTCGACTCGTCGGAAATCGCCTTCCGCACGGCGGCCTTGATGGGCTTCCGCGAGGCCTATTCAGCCGCCAAGCCGACCATCCTCGAGCCGATCATGCGGGTCGAGGTGCAGTTCCCCGAGGAGTTCCAGGGCGCCGTCATGGGGCAGCTGAACCAGCGCCGCGGCACCATCATCTCGTCGGAGAAGCAGGAAGGGTTCGTCCAGGCCATGGCCGAGGTGCCGTTGAACGACATGTTCGGTTATTCGACCGACCTGCGTTCGGCGACCCAGGGCAAGGGCGAGTTCACCATGGAGTTCCAGAAGTACGCCGAGGTGCCCAAGCAGGCGCGCGAGGTCATGATGGCGGAGTTCCGGACCAAGCGAGAGAAAGAGGCCGCGGCCCGTTGAGGCGCAACGGCGGAACGGGCAAACAGCTTCCCACCGCTGGGTTGGAAGCTGGCGCCCGCGGCGCGCGGACGCTGCGCCTGCTGCTGGGCGAGCTGGGCGAGGCCAAGGCGCGGCTCCTGCTCGAGACCGAGGCCCTGCGCGACATCGAGAGCCGGGTGCGCGGCTGGGATCTGGCCGAGCCGTTCCAGGCCCGCCGTGGACATTCGCTGCGCGTGGAGGCGACGTTGCGGTTCAGCGGTGCGCTGGACGACCTGCACGATCTGCTGGTGCGGCTCTCCGACGCGCGTTTGTCGCCGGCGTTCACCACACGTCCCATCTCGCCGCGGCGGCGGCGCCTGCTGTCGGAGATTCGCAGCGAGCTGCGCTATCTGCAGCGGGCGTTCGACGGCGGCAACCTGCTGCTGGCCAACACGCTGGAGACTTTCACCACATAGCGGCGGCGCTCGTCCCCCTACTCGGGCGTGTCGGTCGGGGGCGGGGGCGACGGGGGCAGGGGCAGGGGCGGCGGCGTCTTCGTGGTCGCGTCCAGGTACCAGCGGGAGATGTCGGCTTCGTCCAGCATGCCCACGATCTGGCCGGTCCCGTCGACGACCGGGATCTCGCGCAGCTTGTGTCGCAGCAGCGTCTGGGCCGCTGTTCGCAGATCGTCCTGCGCCCTGACCGCGACCTCGGGCGCGACGGCCGCCGCCACGCCCAGCGCTGACGAGCCGCGCATCACCTGCACCACCTGCGCTGTCCGCAGGAGATCGGTCTGTCCGGGCGCCCTTCCATGGACGGGCGATTCGCGCTGCGAGATCACCTGGGCGCGATACAGCGACTTCTTGCGCAGGACGATGAAGGCGATGCCCTCGGCCAGCATGAGGGGAACCAGGAGGTCATAGCTGCCGGCCAGCTCGCAGACCAGCACCAGCGAGCTGAGCGGCGTGTGCGAGATGCCGCCGTAGAACGTGCCCATCGCCACCAGGGCGAAGGCCCCCGGATCGATGCGCGGGTCATGAAAAATGATCTGGGCGGCGCGACCGAAGGCGCCCCCGAAGAGGCCGCCGATGACCAGCGACGGCGCGAAATCGCCGGCGCTGCCGCCGCTGCCGATGGTCAGCGACGACGAGATGATCTTCGCCACGCACAGCAGCAGCAAGAGGCCCGCCCCGCTCCAGCCGTCGGGCAACCAGGCCGACCCGCTGATGGCCATCTGGACGGCGCCGTAGCCACCGCCCAGAAGGCCCAGGCCCTGACCCGTCTGGCCCACGCGCCAGCCGATGACGATGATCAACGGAACGCAGAACAGCCCCAGCGCCAGACCACCGAGGCCGGGCTTGGTCCACTCCGGTATGGTCAGCCGGGCCGACAGCGACTGCACCGAGCGCAGCGACACCAGGAACAGGTTGGCCAGCGCCGAGACCGCGACGGCCAGCAAGGCGTAAAGCCAGAGGTGCTTGATGATGAAGGGGAAGCGATTGGGCTGCGCGAACAGCGTCGATTCGCCGAAGATCGAGATGACCACCGAGTAGGCGGTGACGCTGGCCAGGACCGCCGGGATGAGCGCGTCCGATTCGAAGTCGTCACGGTAGAGGACCTCGACGGCGAGCAGCGCGGCGCCCAGCGGCGTGCGGAACACCGCCGCGATGCCGGCCGCCACGCCGGACACCATCAGGATGCGGCGTTCTTGCTGGCTGACGCGCAGGATGCCACCGGCCAGCGAACCCAGGGCGCCCCCGATCAGCATGGTGGGTCCCTCGCGTCCGCCCGAGCCGCCGGTGCCCAGCGTCAGCAGCGAGGACAGGCCTTTGACCCAGGCCACGCGCTTGCGAATGAGGCCGTTGCGCTGGTGAAAGGCGTCGATCATGGCGTCGCCGCCCCCGCCCCGGGTCTCGGGCGCCAGCTGCGATATCGCGCCCCCGGCCAGGGCGCCCACCGCGGGCAGCACCACCAGCAGCCAGGGGCGAAAGACCGGGATGTTCTTCAGCTCGGCCAGAAACGTCTCGCCGTGGGCGCGCAGCAGGTGGTAACCGCCCAGCCACTCCAGCAGGGTCTGCTGCAGCAGCTCCAGGGCGGCGAAGAACCCCGCTCCCATCAGGCCGGCCAGCATGCCGATCACCGCCGCGTGCAGCAGGGTGCGGCCAGCCAGGCGCAGATCGACCGGAGCGGCGTCCCGAAGGATGCCGGCCAGAAATTCCCGGTTGACGACCCGCCGCATGCGAAAGCCCCGCCATTATGAGCCCTCGTTTGACGAGAGGTTAGAAAAGCGGCCTTTCCTGGTGTAGCCTGCCCGCCTCATCGCATGGGCGCGGCTGCGTTTTACGACATGGACGGCACGTTGGTGCGGACCAACCTGGTCCACGCGTTCGCCTATAACGCCCGCAACCAGCAGGGCCTCTTGCGCAGCGTGGCCAAGACCCTGTCCACGTTCGCCAGCGTTCCCCTGTTCATGGCCGCCGATTTCTACAACCGACGGCTTTTCAACGATGTTTTCTTTGTCCGCTACCGCGGCGAATCGGAAGATCGCCTGCGCTATCTGGCCGACGAGCTTTTCGAAAGCACCATCAAGCCGTCGATCTTCCCGGGCGCCTACGAGCTGATCGCCAAGTCCAAGGAGCTGGGGTTGCGCCAGGTTCTGGTCACCGGGGCCCTGGATATCACCGTGCAGCCGCTGGCCAGGCACCTCAAGATCGACGACTATGTGACCAATCGCCTGGAGTTCGTGGATGGTTACGCGACCGGACGGCTGCTGCCCCCGGTCATGGCGGCGGCGACGAAAGCGAGCTGGATGCGCATCTATGCGGAAAAGGAGGGGCTGAACCTGTCCGAATGTTATAGCTACTCGGACAGCATGAGCGACCTGCCGATGTTGTCCGTGGTCGGCCACCCGACGGCGTGCAACCCCGACTTTCGATTGCGCTCCGTCGCCCGCTCCTACGACTGGCCGGTGCTCGATCTCGATGAGGAACCCGCCCGCTCGGCGGCGCGCCGGCCGCAAGGCCTCGCACCGGTCCGGCGCATCCGCGGCCGCTCCACACCGCCCGAGTAGCCGAGCCGCACAGAGGAACCATGCGCGCCATTCGCCCCAAGATCCGCAGTCACACGCGCGAGCACATCGTCACGATCGACACCGACTCCGCGCCGCGCCTGTTCTTCTACGGCGAGAACCTCCTGATGGAGGACCTCCCGGTCGGCACGCGCGTCATCTACCCGAAGCCGCC
>DATLVT010000747.1:0-4685 GCA_035577105.1 Polyangia bacterium | reverse complement strand
TCGGGCGGCGCGGACGGCGGCAACAACGGCAGCGGCGGCACGGTGGTGGCTGGCACCGGTCAGATGTTCGGGAGCCACAAGTTCCCGTACCCGGCCGGCACCATTCGACCCAAGGACGCCGACGCCGCGGTGGCGGCCTTTTACGACCGCTGGAAGGCGGCCTACCTGAAGGCGGATTGCGGCGGCAATTACGTCTTCACAGGCGGTGGGACGGGCGCTCTCCCCGGGACCGTCGAGGTGTCCGAAGGCCACGGCTATGGAATGGTGATCATCCCGCTGATGGCCGGCCACGACCCCAACGCCCAGAAGGACTTCGATGCCCTTTACACGGTCTTTCACAAGTTCGGCAGCATCAACGATCCCAACCTGATGTCCTGGAGCATCCAGCAAGGATGCAAGATTCCGAACGGCGTCGGCGACTTCGCCGACTCCGCCACCGACGGTGATCTGGACATCGCCTTCGGGCTGGTCCTGGCCGACCGCCAGTGGGGCAGCACCGGGACCATCAACTATCTGGCCGAGGCCAAGAAGGTCATGGCGTCGATCAAGGCCCACGAGGTCAACCCGACGACGAATCTGATGATGATGGGCGACTGGGCCGACATCAAGGCGCCCTACTACGCCGGCCGTTACGTCGGGACCACCGGCCCGTACAACGGGCAAGAGCCGCACATGAACTTTTACTTCGGCACCCGGCCTTCCGATTTCATGATGGATCACTTTCGCGCGTTCGCGAAGGCCAGCGGCGACCAGGGCTGGATGGCGGTGGTCGACGCCCACCACGGGCTGGTGAAGAAGATGCAGGACGGCTTCGCCTCCGGCACCGGCCTTCTGCCCGACTTCATCGAGCACACCGACTCGGCGGCCAAGCCGGCCGGCGCCAACTATCTGGAGAGCGAGGCCGACGGCGCCGATGGGTACAACTCGTGTCGAGTGCCGTGGCACCTGGCCACCGACTTCATCGTCTCGGGCGACACCCGCGCCAAAGCCGAGGTGGACAAGATCAACAGCTGGATCAAGACCAAGACCGGCTCCAACCCGGCGATGATCCGTGATGGCTATGGGCTGGACGGGACGACCACCGGAACCCGGAAGGTGTACGCCTTCGAGGCCCCCTTCGGCGTGGCCTCCATCGTCGACGCATCCAACCAGGCCTGGATGGACGCCATCTGGACCGACATGGTCACCAACCACCCCGCCGCCGACCGGGGCTACTACGACGACACGCTGAAGATGCTGGCCATCCTGATCATGTCGGGCAACTGGTTCGCACCGTAAGGCGCTCGCGTCGCTCGCTTCGCGGGAGGGCTAGGCCCTCCCGCGCTCATGTCATGAGTCGTCACATCGCGGCGGTGAAGGCCGCTCCACTCCTTCCGGCGTGGGCGCGGAGGGGGGGATAGAGCCTCGACGGGAACGGACGCCTTACGCGGCCGCGGTGAGGTAAACGAGAAAACACGCGTGGCAGTCTGCGACGCTCCACAAGACCTTGAACAGATCCAGCGGCCGCACGGGGCGCCTCGACCCTCCGTTGGCAACCTGTCCTGCGGGGCGGACCCCTCCGGCCAGGAGCACTCCGGGACGTCCCGCCGAGACTCTATCCCCCCCTCCGCGCTCCTGTATGCCTTCATCCGTTACGCGCGAACGCTGCTGATGACGGACCTTCGAGCGACGTCTTTCAGGTTTAATCGATGGTCTTCAGCGCTTGCCCCGAGCGAGCCGACGTAGCGTGGGGGGGTGGCGCGGAAGGAAGGGGCCACAGCGGGACGGTTCGGCGGGGCCGTTGTCCCTCGGCGCTTCGGATACACGGGTCGCGTTGTCTAGAATCTCGAACGCGGCCCCGGCGAAGCGGCCCGATGGGGAAGGTTTCCTGCAGCGACAGGACCCGCCCACGCGGAGGAGGCGGACGCCGCGAGGTGTACGTTCTCAGCCTCCGGGTGGGAACATCGCCGGGTCGGGTGGATCGGTCGCAAAGCCGAGGACGTCGGCGCCCGCTTGTTTCGCGCCGTCGATGACGGCGATCAGCTTGGCGTAGTTCAGCTCGTCCTCGGCGACGATGAACACGGTGCGATCGTTCGGGCCGTGGGCGTCAAGGCGCTGCTTCAGCCTGGGGATGAAGTCCGCTTCCGTCACCGAGTCAGAGTTGATGCGCATCTGCCCGGCGCGGTTCACATAGACCACCAGCTGATCGGGCGGCACCTCGGTCACCTCTTCGACCTTCTCACTGGCGGGTGTGCTGACCGGGATGTTCTTTTCCAGGAGGGGCGTTACCACCATGAAGATGATCAGCAACACCAGGACCACGTCGACCAGCGGCGTGACGTTGATGTCGCTGTTCCGCGCCGCCGGAGGCCGCACGTAAAGGCGTTTGACCGACCCCTGCCTGTGATGACCAAAGCGCATGACCACCTACTTTTTGATTTCCTCGATGGCCAGCTCGACCGCCCGGGCCCCGGCCTTCTTGGCGTGGTCCATCACCCGACGGACGTCGCCCACGGTCACCGACTGATCGCCCTTGAGCAGCACGCGAAGGTTCGGTTCCTTGCTCAGCTCGGCGGCCAGCTTGGTCTCCAGGGCGTCCTCGCCAAAGCCGACGCTCTCGACCCAGATCTTGCGGTCGGACGTCACCGAGACCACCAAGGGATCGCCGTTCTTCTCTTCCTTGAGCAGCTTGTTGGCCTTGGGAAGGCGGACGTCCTTGCCACGCTGGAGCATGGGCGTGACCACCATGAAGATGATCAACAGCACCAGCACCACGTCGACCAGCGGCGTGACGTTGATATCGTTCTTGACTCCTCCCCGCGAGGAGCCTGCCCCCATCGCCACGGTTGTTTACCCGTGACGGACCGCGGCCGGGCGGCCGGCGGCGTTTGACTTCAGCTGGCGGGCCACGATGTCCAGCAGCTCGTTCGACGACTCGGCGATGTCCACCGTGGCGGCGTCGACCCAGCCCTGGAAATAGTTGTAAATCATGACCGCCGGGATGGCGACCAGAAGACCGAAGGCGGTGGTCACCAGCGCCTCGGCGATACCGGCCGAGACCGTTCCCAGTCCGCCCGAACCGGACGCCGCCATGGCCTGGAACGAGTTGACGATGCCGACCACTGTTCCCAGGAGGCCGACGAAGGGCGCCGTCGACGACACCGTGGCCAGCACGCCCTGACCGCGCCGCAGGTTCTGCATCTCACGCTGACTCTGGCGTTCCAGCGACCGCGCCACCGATTCGAAGATCAGCTCTGGATCGTCCTGGCCGCTGGCGCGGTAGGTGTTGAGGCCGGCCATGATCACCCGCCCGATGTGCCCCACCTCGGTCCCCGGTTGAACGCTGGCCGCCGCATTCAGATCGCGCTTGGCCAGCTGCGGCCCGACCGTCTTGGCGAAGGCCAGCGACGCGCTCTTTGACTTGCGAAAAGCCATGAATCGTTCCGCCGCCACCAGCAGCGATGAGACCGACATGATGGCCAGCGCGCCGACCACCAGTCGGGCGAACAGGCCCATGTGAGCCCAGAGATCAAACAGTGTGAATTGCATGTTCTGTCACCCTCCGCGCAAACACGCGCTGCTTCGATGGACTACGGCGCCACTACCTTCACTGGGATTACGTACTCAACGCTGACTGGATGTCCTTGAAACATCACGGGACCGTTCGTTCGCCATTCCTTGAGGGCGGTCAGGATCGACTCGTCCATGTGGGGAAGGCCCTTGATGATCTTGCAGTTCTGCAGCGTGCCTTCCACGGTGATGATGCATTTGACCAGGGCCAGGCCGGTCACGCGAATGGCAGCCGCCTCGCGCGACCAGATGGGCGCCGGGTTGGACTTCCAGGTCGGGCGGTTCATGCCGGCCCCGAAGGGGACCGTGCTGCCCAGCGTGCCGCCCACGACGCCGCCCACCACGCCTCCGGCCACGCCGCCCTTGACGCCGCCCTCGACGCCGCCCGGTTCGGGCTGTTCCTGCGGCTTTTCCCGCTCCTGAGGCTTGGGGGACTCCTTCTTCGTCGTCTGAACGACGGTGTCCGGCTTTCGAATGACCTTCTTGTGCTCGACCTTGGGCTTGGTGACGGCGCCGCCGCCCGCGGGTGGCGGTGGTGGCGGCGGCGGCGGGTTGAACAGCATCACCTTGCGCGCCGCCTTTTTCTCCTCGCTGGGTGGCCGCGAGGAGATGTAGACCGCCAGAGCGATCAGCGCCACGTGAACGACGAACGACAGAATGGCCCCTCTGCCGATCTGCCGACGGGGAACGTTGTGCGCGAGGACGGAATCGAACATGTGGTTTTGACTGCTGCGGCTGGTGGATATCGGCCGAGCCGGCGATGGCCCGACCGACGTCGCGGTTTGTTACTTCGGGATATGCGTGTCCGGCGAGGTGTCTTTTCGAGCGCCGTCGTTGAGGACGCACAGCATGGCCTCCGGATCGCACATCGTGCTGATGTCCGTGGGAATGCCGGCGGCGGTATCACAGATGTCGTTGCTGGGCTTGCCGCACTCGTCGGCGCAGCTGACCGACGGTGAGACGCCGCGCATCTTGAACTTGGCGGTGCACGTCCCAGCGGGCGTGACCTCCGTGTAGGTCAGGTCGCCCGACATGATGCTGCCGGTCAGGGCGACGGTGACGTAGAGCTGCAGGTTGCTGAAATCGTACTTGACGTGCTTGGCCGGGAAGACCGTCTGGGGCGTCGGCTCGTCCGG
>DATLVT010000746.1:0-14419 GCA_035577105.1 Polyangia bacterium | reverse complement strand
CAAGGGCGCGCCCGAACCGCGCGAGCCGCGCGTCGGCGCGCCGCAAAAGGGAACCACCCCCACGCTGACCATCACCGCCCCCGGTCAGTCCGGACAGTATCGCCTGCTGGTCTACGTGCTGGACGGCAAGGGGCACGCCGGGACCGCGAACATTCCATTTCGCGTCAACTAGCCCCGTCAGGGAAAACCCCCAGCGAAAAGTCAGGGATCGTGAGGTCTTAGGCCGGTCCTCAAGGCTTTCCCGACGGATGTCGATAGACACGCGGAATGGCTTCGAACCGCGTCGCGGAGGCTGCCGAGGCTGGTGCTTCACCCGTTCCAGCAGCCGTGCGCGGGCACGTGCTGGTTGTGGACGATGACCCACTGGCCACGCGCGCTTATGCCCGTCTGCTGGCCGCCGCCGGGTACGACGTCGCCGTCGCCAATCACGGGCGCGCGGCCGAACGTCTGATGGAGAACGAGGCGTTCGACGTCATCGTCAGCGACGTGGCCTTGCCCGAGTTCGACGGGCTCAGTCTGCTGGCCTCCGTGCGCGAGCGCGACGAGGACGTGCCGATGATCTTGCTGACCAACGCCCCGGCGCTGGAGAGCGCCGTGCGCGCGCTGGACTACGGCGCCTTCCGCTATCTCATCAAGCCGGTCTCCAGCAAGGTCCTGGAGGACACCGTCAGCCTGGCGCTGCGGGCGCACGGCGTGGCGCGCGCCCGCCGGCAGGCGCTGGCCGCGTCGCAGGCCAACCAGCGCCTGGGCCTGGATCGCGTCGGCCTGGACAAGCGCTTTGCCAACGCGCTGTCCACCATGTGGGTGGCGCAGCAGCCGATTGTCTCCTGGTCGCAGCGAAGCATCTTCGCCCACGAGGCGCTGGTGCGAAATGACGAGCCGACCCTGCGCAGCCCGCTGGATCTCTTCGACGCCGCCGAGCGTCTGGGACGCGTGCACGAGCTGGGGCGGGCCATTCGCGTGCAGATCGCCGATGCGCTGCGTGCCACCACGCCGCCCGGACACATGTTCGTCAACCTGCACCCGTCGGACCTGGGCGACGCCGGCCTCTACGAGGAGTCGGCGCCCCTGCGTCCGTTCTCCGATCAGATCGTCTTCGAGATCACCGAACGCGCCACGCTGGATTCCGTGTCGGACCTTCCGGCGCGCATGGCGCGCCTTCGCTCGCTGGGATATCGCATCGCCCTCGACGATCTGGGCGCCGGCTATTCGGGCCTCTCCAGCTTCACGCAGCTTGAACCGGACGTGGTCAAGGTGGACATGTCCCTGATCCGCGGCATCGAAGGCTCGGCCATGAAGCAACGGCTGGTCGGGTCCGTGGTGACTCTCTGCTCCGAGCTGGGGATCCTGATCATCGGCGAAGGCATCGAGACCCCCGGCGAGCGCGACGCGCTGGTCGGCCTGGGCGGCGACCTCTGCCAGGGATACCTGTTCGCCCGTCCCGGCCGCGGTTACCCCGAAGCGGTCTACTGACCGGCCTCGGAGGACGCGCCGCCGTCGGTCTGCGTGCGGGTCAGACGGAAGTATTGCGACATTTCGAGGTTGGTTACCCCGCTGGCGAACGGCTCGAACGCGACATCGAAGATCGCGTTTGGCGTGGATGCGGCCATGCAACCGCTGCCTCCGCAGCTGCACACCCTGGCAAGACAGGCCCAAAAGCGTGCGCAGGAGACGACCACCCCGGCTGACGTGCACTCGTCTTTGGTGCCGTCGTAATTTATCGAACCACTGGGAATACAGTTGTATGTCCCATTTCCATCGCTGGAAAAGCTCATTTGCTTCTGGCACCACATCTCGTACGGCTCGCTGATGACGATCTGAAACGTCAGCCGGCTGTCGTTCCATTTCACCTGATGAGCGGTGTAGGGGAACGCCTCGAAATATTCGGGGGTGAAACGGGTGGGCTTGCCCTTGAGGGGCTCCGGCTGCGGAGGGTCGATGCCGGAGACCATCGGCGGAAGGCCACCGCCCAGCGTGACCGTGATGCGATCCGGCTGGGAGGGGGAGGGCGCGCGCGTGAGGTTCAACGTGATGGCGTCGGAGCCCGACCGCAGTCTGTACGCCTGAAAGTATCCGCTCCATTGACCGACCAGAGCATCCGGGATGGAAAAGGGCGGGTCGACGATTGGCGGGGGACCGGCGTCAGGGCCGTCACCGTCGCTGCCGCCGGCGGCATCTTCTTTGTTGCCCGGCGGATTTCCCACGTCGGGTGACGGCGAGGATGCATCTTCGCGGTTATTGCCGGGCGTGTCCGCGCCGGGCCCGCCATCCGTCGGCGGCCTTTCCCGACCCACCAGCGTTTGCGTCTGGCAACCGGTCGCGGTCAGCCAGCAAACAGTCAGCACGGCCCTCGTCATAGTCTTCATGATGGCGCCTTCCCCATCACCAATGTCCGTTCGCGCCCGGACGTTACAGCGTCGCACGGCGACCGCGGTTACTCTGAAGCGGTTTACTGACCTGATTCAGAGGCCACTCCTCCGTCCGTCGATTTGCGGGTGATACGAAACGTGCTGCCGAGGCTGGCCGCGCCGATGACCGGTGGTGGCTCGAAGGTGATGTCGAAGAGAATGCTTGGATGGTAGTGCGCCTGGCATCCCTTTGCGTCACATGCGCAAACTCCCTCCCGGCAGGCGTTCCAGTAGGCACAGGGAATCGGGGATCCGGCAGACGTGCACCCATTGTCGCTGAGGGAAATCATGTTGGTCGCACAGCCATAGGCAGCCCCATCGCTTTCGAGCAGACTTTTTTGCATGGGGCACCAGAAGCGATAGGCGTCATTGGCCGAGATGGCAAACGTTAGTCGGTTGTCGCGCCATTTCACCTCGTGGGCGTCGTAAACCATCCCCTCGTAGTAAGCCGGAAAACTGTCCAACGGCCGGACCGCATTCGTCGTCGGCCATACCGGATCGGGACCGGTCAACAGGGGCGGCGTGCCCACGCCCAGGGTAACGGTGATTCGATCCGGCGCGCCCGGCGCGCGGATCAAATCGAGGGCGATGGCATCTGATCCCGATTTCAGGGTGAACGCCTGGAAGTATCCCGTCCATTCACCGACGAAAGCGTCCGGGACGGAAAATGGCGGGTCGGGGTTCGGTGGCGCAGGGCTGGCGTCATGTCCGTCGCTGTCGCCGTCGATGCTGGCGGCAGCATCTTCGTTGTTGCCCGGCGGATTTCCCACGTCAGGTGACGACGAGGATGCCTCTTGGTTGTTACGGGGCGTCTCGGCGCCGAACCCGCCGTCCGACGGCACCCTTTCCCGACCCACCAGAGTTTGCGTCTGGCAACCGGCCGCGCTGAGCAAGCACGCAGTCAGCACGGCCGTCGTCAAGGTCTTCATGATGGCGCCATCTCAGACACCAATGTCTGCTTGCGCCCAGGCGTTACAGCGTCGCGCTGCGCTCTCATCGCGGCACCTGTAATAGCCGGCGCGCCTCCATTGCGCTGGCGCCCTGCGGGAACAAGGTCACGTACCGCTGCAGGTCCTGGCGCGCCTCCTCGGCGCGGCCAGAACGCCACAGGCAGGTTGCCCGTCCGGCCAGGGCACGCTCGACGATGGCGTCCTGCTCGACGGTGAGCAACACGTCGCTGAAGTCCTCGACGGCGCGCTCGCAGCGTCCGGTCTTGGCCAGCAGCTCGCCTCGCGCCAGCCGCACCTGGCGGGTGAGGGTGCCCCCCGCGCCGTTGACCGATTCCAGCAATGCCAGGGCCTCCGCCTGTCGATCCAGCGCCAGCAGCGCCTCGGCGCGCGCCAGGGTGGCTTCGTCGTGCAGCCAGCCGCCCGGGAATTTTCGATCGTGCTCGTCCAGTGTGGCCAGCGCGGCGGTGGCGTTCCCGTCGGCGCGTAACTTTCGAAACGCTCTGGCCAGCAGCGCCGCCTCCGCCCCGATCGATCTTGGGCGCTCCGGCCTCGCCAGCGCCAGAGACGTCGCCGGTGGCGGCGCCGTCACCTCGACGCTCGCTGGCGAACCGGCCGCCATTGCCGGCGGCGGTGCCGGTGGTGCTGGCATCGACGGCGGCGGCGCCGCCGCCGTTCGCGGTGGCGGCGCGGTGACGTCCACGTCGGCGGCCTGCTCGCGGTGCAGGTGCAACACGCCGCTGGTGGCTCGCGCCACGGCGGGCTCTCCATTGTCGGCGGCCTGGATCTCGCCCGATGAATCCGCCGGAACGGTCACTATCAGGTCGTCCGCGCGGACCGACAGCGACTGGCCCCCCTCCTCGACGGTCAGCTGCCCACCCTGCAACGCAAAGTCGGTCTTGCCGCCGTGATCGTCCTTCGGGTCAATCTCCAGTGTGGCCGGTCCGGCCACCGTCAGCCGGCGGTGGTGCCGCCCGGATACGGTGGCGTGGCTCCGGGCGCCCACCGTCACCACCTGCGGCTCGCGCTCCCTGGCGCGCAACACCTGACGGGCGGCCGTCACCACTCCGCCGCTGGTCGCCAGCAACAGCGCGGCGATGACCGCCGTCCGCAGCAAGAAGCGAAATCCGTTCGCTGGCGCGGGCGTCGCGATCACGACCCGCCCGATGCGGGCCAGCGCCGCATCGGTCAAGGCGGGCCGCGAGGCCTGTTCGCGCCGGAAGGCATCGCTGATCGCCGCCGACGCGCCCTCCGCCGCCTCCGGTCCCGCGGGTGACTCCGACCATCGCCCGGGATCTTGATCCGACGGCCGCACGATCAGGTCTCCTCCGGGTCAAGGGCAGCGCCGCCGGTCAGGGCGGCGTGCTCCTGCAGAAAACGCGCGCGAGCGCGGAACAGCCAGACGCGCACGGTGGCCTGCTGGACGCCGGTCAGGCTGGCGATCTCCTCCGTCGACAACCCCTCCAGCTCGAACAGGATCAGGACCCGTCGCTGTTTTTCATTGAGGCGATCCAGCACGCGGTAGACGCAGGCGGCGTCGCGCCGGCACTGCAGGACGTCGCCCGGCCCCGGCTGGGGCGCACCCATGCCGGGCGGGGGACTCTCGTTCGATCGCGACAGCCACTGGCGGCGCCGCTGCTTGCGACGGGCCGCCTGCACGATCTTCTCGGTGGTGCGAAACAGCCAGGTCGTGACCTGCGCCGGGCCATCGAATCGTTGCAGGCGCTGCTTGGCCACCAGGAAGACCTCCTGCACCACGTCTTCCACGTCGACGCCGTGGCCTCCCAGACGCCCGGCCCAGCGCGCCACGGTGCGGGCGTGCTGGCGATACAGCGACGCGATGTCCAGCCGCGCGCTGTCGCCCTCGCCGTCGCCCTGTTGGGCGGCGGCGCTGGCGTCCGCGTCGGTGTGGCTGGCAGGCAACAGTGAGGCTCGGGTGGGCAAAGGTTCCCCACGCGTCTCATGTCGCTCCGGGCGCAAAACGTTTCACCGCCGCTGGCCGAAAGACATTCCGATCCCCAGCATCAGGTCGACGTGGGGCAGGGTGACCCCGGCGTCGGTTCCCGACACGAAGAGAACGCGCTGGCGCGGCCAGTACGTCGCCGCCAGGTCCAACCACGGGCGGACGGTGTTCCTCTGCGGAATCAGCCGCACGCCGAACGTCGCGCCCGGATCGATCAGGATGTCGTAGCCCGTGCTGGGAAACGACCGCCCCTCGACTTCCAGGCGCGCCAGCTCGAAGGCCAAACGCGCCTGGACATCCATCGTCTCCAGGCGTTTGCGCCAGCGCCCGTCAATGCTGCCGCCCATGCGCGACCACACCGCCTGGCCGCTGCTCAACGTGGCTTGGTGCTCGCTGGCCAGGAAGGCGCCCACCCCCGCGGAGAACGACGACGACGAAGCGGCCAGCTCGGCTTCGACGGAGACGCCGGCGCCGAGGCCGCCGCCTTGAAATGATCCAAAGACGCCTGCGCCGGGGAAGAGTCGCCAGGAATCGGCCGCCAGGTCTGGGGGCGGCGGCGACGCGAGCGGAGCCGGCCTGGCTGTCAGATCGTTCTCCGCGGTTGGCGCCGGAGGAGGTGACGTCGGACGGGGCGCGGCGGCAGGCGGCTGGGGCAACGCCGGCGTCGCCGACTGGGCCGGGGGCAGCGGCAGCGAGGCGCGGGCGCCGCTCTGCAAGCGGGCCTCCCAGGTGGCCAGTATCACCGCCGCCGCCGCCGCACGCTCGGCGCACGACAGCTCGGGCGGCAGCCGCTTTTCAGCGACGAACGCGCCGCCCGCGGTGTGCAGGCTGATCACGCTCGTGTCGCCGCGCGCCTCCACGTCGGCAACGTCAGGTAGGGGCGCGTCGGCGGCGGCCGAAAGCAACCCCTGCAACGCCGTCTGCACGGCCGCGGCGCCGGGGCAGTCGCTGGTCGATCGCACATCCACCAGCGCGGCGGCCCGGACTTCTGCCGAGACCAGCGCCGCCAGCACCAGAATGGCCGGTACAAGGATCAGGTTGCTTGTTCGCATGTCCTGCCTCTCGCAATCTGTGAACAGACGTTTGCAGCTTGGCCACGCCTCTGTCAATCGGCAAGGCTGTCCAGAAGCGCCGCTACCTGGGCGCGCGTCGCCTCCAGATCACCGTCGTTGTCGATGACCGCCGTGGCCACCCGGACCTTCTCGGCCAGGGGCAGCTGGGCGTCGATGCGGGCGCGGGCTTCCGCCTCGCTGAACCCGTCGCGGGCCACCGCGCGCCGCACCTGATTTTCCACCGAGGCGCGCACGACCACCAGGCCGTCGTACTCGCGGTGGCGGCCGGCCTCCACCAGCAGCGACGCCTCGTAAAAGGCCAGCGGGCATCCCTGCTTTTCCAGCTCGGCCACGCGCTGGACGGCCAGCGCCTGGATGCGCGGGTGGGTGATCGCTTCCAGGCGGGCGCGCGCCGCCGGGTCGTGGAAGACCAGGGCGCCCAGGCGTTTTCGATCCACGGTGCCGTCGGGTGCGATGACGTCGGGCCAGGTGGCGGCGATGTCGGCGTTGGCGGGCTTTCCGGGTACCACCACCTCGCGGGCCAGTTCGTCTGCGTAAATGACGGGCACGCCGCGCTGAGCAATCATGCGCGCCACCGTCGATTTTCCAGAACCGATTCCACCGGTCAGCCCGATCAGCTTTAGCCGTTTGGCCACGGGAGGATGCTACCCTAAAGGCCCGTGCCCCCCGAGAGCGATGAATCTGTCCCGACGGTGTTGCAAGCCGAGTTCATCGCCGAGGCGCGCGATGTGCGCGGCCTGCCCCCCTTCGGTCCGCCTGAGGTGGCCATCGCCGGCCGGTCGAACGTCGGCAAGTCGACGCTGCTGAACACGCTGGCGGCGCGCCGCGGGCTGGCGCGCACGTCGAAGACGCCGGGGCGCACCCGCGGCATCGTCTTTTTTGACCTGCACCTGGGGCGCGGGGCGGCGCCGGAAGTGGAACGGCTGCGCCTGGCCGACCTGCCCGGTTACGGCTACGCCCAGGTGTCGCGCACCGAGCGGCAGTCGTGGCAGCCTTTGATCGAAGGGTACGTGCGCGGGCGGCCGACGCTGGCCCTGTTCGTGCTGTTGATGGACGCCCGCCGGGGGATCGAAGACGAGGAGCGCCAGCTTTACGACTGGCTGGGGACTCAGCGCATGCCGGCCCAGCTGGTGTTCACCAAGGTCGACAAGCTGAACGCCCGCGAACGCCAGGCCCTGCGCGCCCAGTGCCTTCGCTGGTTTGGCGCGCCCAGGCCGGGACGGGCGGCGCCATTGCTGGTGTCCGCCCAGAAGGGCGAGAACGTCGGCCGTCTGTGGGCCGCCATCCTGGACGCGGCGCGGGCGCACATCGCGGTTCCCGCCGAGGCCAAAGTTGCGGCTGAGGACGTCGGCGAATAAGGTCAGCGCCGCCCCTGTCAAAGGTTTTGCCATGGCTTTAAACAAGGCCCCCCAACCGTTCCTCATCGAGCCGATGAAGGCCGCCGATCTGGACACGGTGATGGAGATCGAACGGGTCTCGTTCCGCTCGCCGTGGTCGCGACAGGTTTTTCTGGAAGAGCTGACCCGCGATTGGGCGCACGTCGACATCGTGCGCGACGCGGCCACCGGCGACGTTGTCGGCTTTGCCAACTACTGGCTGGTCGCCGACGAGGTGCACGTGCTGAACCTGGCCACCCACCCCCAGGCCCGCCGGGCCGGCCACGCCTCGCGCATGATGGCCCACATGATCGACTTTGCGCGTCGCGAGCTGTGCCGGTACGTGACGCTGGAGGTGCGCCGCTCCAACGCCGCGGCGCTGCGGCTTTACCGGCGTTTTGCCTTCCGCGCCATCGGCGTGCGCCCGAACTACTATGCAGAGGACCAGGAAGATGCGATCGTGATGCTTCTCGATCTCGGTTAGCGGCATGGCCATGACCTCGTCCCTCGCGCTCGCCTTCCTGATGCAAATGGCGATCGACGCCTCCTCGGCGCGGTCGCCCATCATGCGCGTGGCCACCGATCAGCCGACCGTGGCCATCACCTTCGATGCCTGCGCCACCCGCACCCAGGGCTACGGGTTCGACCGCGCCATCTTTGACCTGCTGCGCGCCGAGAACGTCCCGGCCACCATCTTCGTCTCCGGGCGCTGGGTCGAATCCCACCCTGACGTCATGGGCGAGCTGGCCGCCGAGACGCTGATCGAGTTCGGCGATCACTCGTACGACCACCCGCACATGCGGCGCCTGACCCCGGCCCGCATCGGCGAGCAGATCGATCAAACAGAGGCGGCGCTGTCGCGCTACGGGAAGAAGAGCGTCGCCTTTCGGCCCCCCTTCGGCGAGTGGAACCCGCGCCTGCTGGAGGTGACCCAGGATCGCAATCTGCCGGCCGTCATGTGGGACGTGGTCTCGGGAGATCCCAGCGCCACGGTCAGCGCCGAGGAGATGATCCGCACCGTCCTGCGCAAGACCAAGCCCGGTTCGATCATCATCTTTCACATCAACGGGCGCGGCCGAAACACCGCCGAGGCGCTGCCGGTGATCCTGCGCGAGCTGCGCGCCCGCGGTCTGCGCTTTGTGCACGTGTCCGAGCTGCTGGCCGGCGCGCCGCCCGTGCTGGTGGCGCCGCCACCCATGCAGGCTCCGCCCCTGACGGGGCGCGCGCTGACCGCCGACGTCTTGCCGCGCAGCGGGGGCAGGCGGGCCCTGCGGCTGCCGCCCGAGATCGGTCCTGACGATCCGTTGCCCCTGTCCAAGGAGCAGCACGCCCTCGCCGGTGACTGATCCCGTCGCGCCGTCGATCGTGAAAGCCAGCGCCACGCTGGCGCGGGCCCAGGCCGCCTGGATCGCGGCGATGGAACCGTGGCGGGGGCTCGGCTATCAGCCGTCGGCGCTGGGCCGCTGGCTGGCGCGCGCCGCCGGGCAAGGGCAGGTCTGGATCGCGCGCGACGGCGGTGGTTCGCGGCGCCAGCAGCCGGTGCAGGGGATCATCGTGACCCAGGAGGGATTTCTGCTGGGGACGTTCGTGGCGTTGCTGGCGGTGCGGCCGGCGCAATCGGGCCGGGGCATCGGTCGGGCGCTGGTGCAGCACATGGCGGCGCGAACGTTCGCCAGGCGGCGCTGGCTGTACGTCTCGCATGACAGCGGCAATCGTCCAGCCCAGCGCTTCTATCGCCGGCTGGGGTTCGCGCGCGTGGGCGCGCTGCCTGATCTGATCAAGGCCGGGCACGTCGAGCTGCTGCTGCGCAAGGGACGACCGCCGGCTGCGCGCTAGTTAGGGCTCCACGCGTAGGGCCAGCGTCAGCCTGGCTCGGAGCTGCCGGCGTCTTTGGACTTTGGAGTGGATACGGAAGCGCCCTCGCGGCGCTTGGTGTTGTGGCGATGGGCCGCCTCTTCGACGGAGCGGGAAGACCGCAGATCGCCGTCGTGGCGGGCCATCATCGCCAGCTTGCGATAGTGGTCATGCAGGGTGTGCAGCTCTTCCTCGGTCAGGTCCTCGATGTCGATCAGGTGGTTGCTGGCGCCTTGCACGGCGGCCACCAGCTCGTTGAGCTTGAGCTGGATGGCCAGCGAGTCCTTGTTCTGCGAGCGCTGGATCAGAAACACCATTAGGAAGGTGACGATGGTGGTACTGGTGTTGATCACCAGCTGCCAGGTGTCGGAGAAATGAAAGAGGGGGCCGCTGATGATCCAACCCAGGATCACCAGCACGGCCAGGCCGAACGCCCCCGAGCTGCCGGTCCACAACGTGACCTTGTACGACCAGCTTTCCAGGGCTTTGCCAAGACGCGAGTGTGGCCGGCGCCAGGCGCGCGAATGATGGTGTGGGTTCTTCATGGGCGGCAGTCTATCCGAGCGCCGCCGGCTCTGACGCTGTGCTTTCGCTGCCCGCCCTCCCGACGGCTGTGCAATGCTAGGGACCGCCGTGCTGCGACAAGACTCTCGCATGTCGATGATCCTGGCCCTGGTTTTCCCGGCCATCATCTCTGCGGCCGTGGCGCTGGCGTATTACGGATACCGCTACGCCGTCGCGGCCTCGGTGCGCAGCAAGGCGTCGCTGATGGAGGGCAACCAGGAGCTGGCGCAGCTCCTGATCAGCCGGATTCAAGATCGCATCGATCAGGTCGACTTCGATCTCTTCCAGAGCATCGAGTGGACCGACAACCAGCCGGAGGCGCCCGCCCTTCCCGATCCGCCGCTGGCGGTGGAATCGTACGTGGTGCTGGACGGCAACCTGCGCATCCGCGCGCTGTCGCCGGCGCCCGATCCGCGCCGCCGCAAGGCCGAACTGGATCGCTGGCAGAACCACGTCCGCGGGCTGGAGTGGAAGTCGCTGCAGCCGTGGACACCCACCCACACCGGAAACTTTCGCCACCTGCACCAGCTGTTCGAGGGCAAGTCGGTCTTGATCGCCTACGCCAGCAAGAAGACCGCGCTGAACGACGACTATTACATCGCCGCGCGCATCAACCTTCCGCTCATCAGCAAGGAGTGGCTGCCGGAAGAGGTCGAGGCGCTCTCCGGCAAGCGGCGCATCGCCGTCCTGGACGAGGTGGCGCGGTCGGTGGTGGGGCAGCCGCTGCCGCCGCAGGACACGCGGTTTCTGTACGAGGAGTCCTTCGGCAAGACCTTGTACGCGTGGCGCGTGCAGATCGCCCCCCGCAACGTCGACGAGCTGCGGGCCCAGGCCGAGACGGAACGCTTGCTGGGCGTGCTGCTCATCCCCGTGTCGACGGTGATCATCGCCGTGGGGCTGGGCGTGGTCTGGCTGTCGGTGCGTGGCGAGCGGCGGGCGTCGCAACTCAAGAGCGACTTCATCGCCAACGTGTCGCACGAGCTGAAGACGCCGCTGTCGCTGATTCGCATGTTCGGCGAGCTGCTGGCCACCGGCAAGCACAAGGGGCCGGGCATGGCCCGTGAGTACGCCGGGATCATCACGCGCGAATCCGAGCGTCTGGCCCACCTCATCGACAACGTCCTGGACTTCGCCCGGCTGGAGCGTGGCAAGGCCAGTTATAACTTTCACGAAGCCCGCCTGGAAGAAGTGGTGGAGCGGGCGCTGGACGTCTCTCGCTATCGTCTGGAAAAAGAGAAGATCCGCCTGCGCACCGACATCGAATCCGATCTGCCTTCCGTGCGCATGGACGAAGACGCCATGACCCTGGTGCTGCTGAACCTGGTCGACAATGCCGTCAAATACGCCGGCACCGGACGCGCGGTGGCGGTCAGGCTGGGGCGGGCGCCGGGCGGCATCGCCCTGGCGGTGGAGGACCACGGGCCGGGAATCGCCAAGGAGGAACAGGGGCGCATCTTCGAGAGGTTCTATCGCGCCAGCAACGCCCGCGTGGGCAACGTGCGCGGCAGCGGCATTGGCCTGTCGCTGGTCAAGCACATCGCCGAGGCCCACGGCGGGCGCGTGACCGTGACCAGCACGCCGGGGCAGGGGGCCACGTTCACGGTGTTCGTCCCGGCGGCGCCCCTGGCCACGCCGTCGCCGCACCCGGCCGCGCCGCCCGAGCAGGCCGCGGCGGGCAACGGCGAATACGACAAGACCGGCGTCGATCCGGTGAACACCAGCGACGTGCAAGGGAGCTGACGGCAAGCCATGACGGCAAGCGCAGGGACGACGGGGACGCGGCGGCGCATCCTGATCATCGAAGATGAACCGGATCTGGTGCGCGGCCTTCGCGATGCGCTGGAGTTCGAGGGGTTCGAGATCATCACCAGCGGCCTTGGTCGTGACGGCGTCAAGCTGGCCCGCGAACGGGGCCCGGATCTTGTCTTGCTGGATCTCATGTTGCCCGACATCAACGGGTTCTCCGTGTGCGAGGAGATCCGCACCGTCAACCGCGTTTTGCCCATCATCATGCTGACCGCCCGCTCGCAGGAGACGGACAAGATTCGCGGCCTCGACGTGGGCGCCGATGATTACGTCACCAAGCCATTCTCCATCGGCGAGCTGGTGGCCCGCATCAACGCCATCTTTCGGCGTCTGTACCGGACGCCCACCGTCGACGATCAGATCGAGATCGGCGCGGCCGTGATCTTTCCGCGCAAGCACGAGCTGGTGCGCAAGGGCAAGACGGTGCCGCTGTCGTTCTACGAGGTCGAGCTGGTGCGCCTGCTGCACGAGCGCTCCGGCGAGCCGGTCACGCGCGAGGAGATCCTGGACAAGATCTGGGGCGTGTCGGGCAACGCCTCCACCCGCAGCGTGGACAACTTCGTGGTCAAGCTGCGGCGCAAGATCGAGGAGAACGCCACCAAGCCGCGCCACATCGTCACCATCTATGGAACGGGGTACAAGCTGGTGCCGTGACGGAAAGGACGAACAGACGTCCGGCGGCGGCAGCCTGTTGCTGGGCCATTGCCGGCGCGCTGCTGGCCGGCCTGGCCACCATCGCCGCCTGCGGCGCGCCGTCGGCCGGCGGCACCGACGGCGCGACACCAGCGTCGGATCAGCTCCCGCCCATGGGAAAGGCTGCCCTGGAGCCCTGGCTGGCGGGCGGCCGCTATCGGACCGCGCCCTGGACCTGCGAGGCGATGATCTCCGCCCCGCGCATCGATCCGGCGACGAACATCGCCGGCGAGCACGGGCGTCAGCGGGTCTGCTCGAACGACATCCTCCTCGGCAGCGACAGCGGGCCCTATCCCGTGGGCGCGGCGTCGGTCAAGGAGCAGTTCGACGGCATGGACGCTCCCTACGGGTTCGCCGTCGGTGTGAAGGTGGCGCCGGGGACGGGGCTCGACACCTGGTACTGGTACGAACGGACGGGTCGGCTGGCCACCCTCACCCCCCTGGCCGACGGCATCGGCGCCCGCGCCTGCGGTTCCGACTGCCACGCCCTGGCGACGCGCGACAACGTCTTTGTCCGCGCCCGCTAGCGCCCAGCGCTAGTTTCCCGGGCGTTCGGGCGTGAAGACCTCGAAGGCGGGCGTGGCCCCGAACATGTTCATGCTCAGCTCTGCTTCGCCGGTCGGCACATAGATCCGTCCGTCGATCACGCCCGAGCCCATGGCGAAGCGGGGCGTGGGCAGCGGCGTCATGGTGGTCCACGTCTCCGTCGCCAGATCCAGCACCAAGGTGTCGCCGTTGATGCGGCCGATCGAGGTGGCGATCCCGCCGATCAGATAGATGCGCCCGCCAATCACGTCGGCCGTGGCGCTGCTCAATCCGACCGGCAGCGGATCTTGTTTCGTGGTCCATTGCCCGCCGGCGATGTCGAAGGTCCAGACCTGATCGGTCCGCGAGAAGTCGGTGCTGCCGCCCATCACCCATAGCTGGTTGGCCACCACGGCTCCCGTGGCATAGCCGACGGCCATGGGAAGCTCGGCCAGCGTCTGCCAGTCGTCCGCCACCGTGTCGTAGGCAAACAGCGTCGACTGGCGCATGCCGGTGTTCAGCATGTTGGCCGACTGTCCACGCACGGCGCCGCCGGCCAGGTAGACCGTCGTCCCTGACACGCCCACCGCCGCGCCGCCCCGCCCGGGCGTCACCGGGAGCGGTTTCTTCGCGACCCAGGCGCGACTGGCGACGTCATAGACGAAGCTCTGATTGGTATCCAGGCCACCCAGCACGAACAGCTGATTGGCCACGCTGGCGACGTTGGGCATGATGAAGGCCACCGGAAGGGGAGGCAGCTCCTCCCAGGTGCTGGTGACCGGATCGAACACGTCGGCCGCGAACCGTTCAGGCGCCGTA
Organism: Polyangia bacterium; assembly: GCA_035577105.1. Taxonomy (GTDB): domain Bacteria; phylum Myxococcota_A; class Polyangia; order Fen-1088; family Fen-1088; genus DATKEU01. Next base: position 391 of record DATLVT010000746.1, on the reverse strand, counting down.
TTGAACGAGGTACCGCCCGTCGTTCCGCCGATGAGGTACAGCTTGCCGCCCGCCGCGGCCGCGCCTGTGTAAAACCGCGGGTGCGCCACCGCCGGCAGCATGTCCCAGTGCGCCGGCATCGGCGTTCCCGTCTCGCCGTCACCACCGCCGTCACTGGCGACCCGCGGTGCCGTGCTGCCGCAAGCGGCGACCGCCGTCGCCGTCACCGCCATCGTCAACGAGGCCACAACCCCCCCGCGCCCGCAGCCCCGGAACAAACGCGCTGCTGTCGAGTTCATGTTGGTGCAGCAAGACTGCTCCCAAGCGCCGAAACCCGTCAAGCGTGGCGACCGACCCGCGACCGCCAGGTTCGGCTAGCGGCTACGGGCCGATGCGCGTGGTGGAGACCGCC